>PNAR01000108.1 GCA_003169715.1 Acidobacteriaceae bacterium
GGGGCTGTAGCTCAGCTGGGAGAGCGCATCGTTCGCAACGATGAGGTCGCCGGTTCGATCCCGGCCAGCTCCACCAAAATAAATCCTTGGAATCAAACGTAAATCTCCAGATACCGCTCCCAGCCTGCTGAATAAGTTGAAGGGGTTAGTTGATGGGCAAATACGGCGAGTACGGCAACAGGGGAATGAGATTCCGCGCTACGGTGGGCATTTCATCCCTAGAAGACCTCACAGAATCTCTCACTTCGCTCAACGGGATTTCCAATGACCCAACCTTTTTGGAGGCGGAATCATAGACTCCAGTGCGGAGGGAAATCGTCCCCTCGGGAACGTCAATCTCTTCGTGTAACTGGACGCCCCCTTGCAAGAATGCAGCATAAAGTTGTGGCGTGATGGACATCTCTGTAGTTCTGACAAGCCAGTTGAGCGGGTTGGCGTCATGATCGTAAGCGACAAGGGAAACTTCGATATTGCCGTGATGCATCCCGTCCGGAGTGGTCTCGAACTTAACGTCTTTCGTCGAGATTGCAAAATCCGCGCTGTAGCGCGTTACTGGACCTTTGAGTTTTGTATTGTCTCCGGCTCGAGCCGCCCCTGCGGCGGGCTGGGGGTTCGAGGGACTTACTTTAATTTCGTAGAGAATCTGGCTGAAGTCTGGCAGGCCAGGCTCCATCAGTGGCCGTAGCGGATCTGGTGGATTGACTGCCGCCGGTTTCTTGGCATCTTCAGTGAAGTAACCGCGGCGGTAAGAAAGTTTGTACTTGGCGTCTCGGAGTTTTATCTCGATCCGCCGGTAACCTCCATCCATTCTCTTATCGGTAGGGGTATAGCTGAGCGTGTAATATCGCGAGCCGTTGCGCAT
Organism: Acidobacteriaceae bacterium; assembly: GCA_003169715.1. GTDB lineage: Bacteria > Acidobacteriota > Terriglobia > Terriglobales > Acidobacteriaceae > PALSA-188. The sequence continues at coordinate 863 of PNAR01000108.1, forward strand.
CACGCGAGCCAGCGCGTCGTTGAGTCCATTTGTGTTGTAGAAAGCTTCGCCCCCACTATCTTTTGCAATCTCGTCTAAAGTGTCGTGACTGGCATTCCGGTTGAAACTCGCGTCGCGTAGTTCCTTATTCTGGCGTTGCAGCGCCGTGTAGCCGCCAGTCACCCCGGCGGGTATGCCGCTGGCTTCGTATGTGGGATCGGTGTCCAGGCCCTCCGCCGCAATCGGGTAGATGGCTACCTGCGCGTCAGTGAGCAGGTCGGCAGTACTCCGAATTTGATCTCCGTATTGCCGCATAACATCGAATGAGTCCTGAAGCGTTGGATCGGGAAAAACGCTGAGCGGAAAAGAACTCGAGAACCAGACGATATTTTTTCGGCCGGGAAAGCCGGCCAGATAGTGCGCAAGTTGCTGGAAGGCTTGGAGCGTAATGATGATGCGGGAGTCGAGTTCGAAAGAAGACGTGTCTGCCTGGAACTGTTGAAGCGCCTGGATAGCTCCCTGGGACGCGTGCGCAGTGGCCATATCCGCGAGCAACTGCTCGTCCGTATTGTCGTCCGTGGTCGTGCGAAGTAGTGGCGACAACTGAGGGCTTGCGCCCCGTTTCTTATCGTTGAGCGCCGCTAACAACACTGAAGAATCAGTCGTGAATCCCTGTACGAAGCGCAGCCGGGACGCCAGAGTAAAGATTGCCATTTGCATTCCCGGCTGGATTTTCTTCAGGTACTTGACCATTTGGGAATGGACGTAGGCCTGGTCTGCCAGGGGAGTGTTGAGCGCATCCAGCAACAACACATTAATAGTGTCCGGAGGCGTGCTGACCGGGAAGTTGGTGAAGACATCCGGCGGCATAGGTGGAATCTTCGCTTGCACCGGTGGAGCGCCCTTGTGTTCTTCAAAGGACAAGATCGTTTGGGGCTTGCCATCCTCGAAAGCTTCGAAATTTTGTTTCTGAAGTCCTCGGACGGGCTCGTCTTTGCTATCGGTAACCACAACATCCAGCAAAACCACGCGCACGTTCTTCTGGAATGTGGAGGAAGGCTTTGCCGAGTCAGGCGCGGAAGTTTGAGCGTGGAGCAAACCAACGAAAACTGCGGCTAGAACCGGACAGTATGTGCAGCGCCGCAAAGACATCTCAGAACGTTACCACAAAAATACGCGAGCGATTGAATGGCCGCAAGGGTAGGAATTGTGCAATCGAAGCGGTCAAGGATGCTCGGTGCAGTTCGACACAGCTATGCCAGCAATGGAGGAACTGAGTCTACGATGACATCTCGAAGATGCGATTAGAAGAATAAACCACACTGCTTATTTCGTCTCAGTCCAGAGATGCCCGCCGAGCTTAAAGCGTGCTCTGATAGCGGGACCCTCTCCAAGGCTCGCGGCTCGACCTTAATAGCCCCAGATCCGTAGGATTTCCCAACCTTAGACAAATTGGCGATTGTGTCCGGATGGTTGAGCAGACGCCAGACGCTCTCCTCCTCCTCGATTTCTCGAGGATAGACACACAAAAAGCCCGTGAGCGGTACGACGTTTGCTCGGTTGCGAATGAATCTAGCATTGCGCCGTCCAAGGTACGCGAACAAATACGGAGGCGGTTGGCGCTTCTCCATCTTGTACCAAGGCTTACGCTGCTTGATTAGGGGTCCATTTGGAAGGCAAGCGTCCGCACCTTCTCGAAGGTATCGCTGAACCGAATCCGGCAGGTCTTCTTCCGGCGTTGAGTCGAGCGACAAAAGGTAAGTGGGTCTACCCCGTCCATCAAGCTCGTCTAAATGCCGCACGGTGATTTCATCTCCTTCAACGTCACGTGTACGTCCAACCGCACGTACAAAGAACGACAAGGGAAGGTTTCGGGCCGCTGCCTCTGCAGCGGTCAAGAAGAAAAATTCATTAGAACCCGTAGCGATTCCTCGCACCGTACGAGCGAAGTCGCCTAGCACTGGCCCCACGTGGCGCTCCTGAGGGGGGCGGGACAGGCCCGTCTCAAGACCTTCAGCCACATCGCGAGAACGGGCTACCAGTGCAGGGCAGGATGTCTCCGGAAATCCTTTCTCCACCCAATCTAAGAGAGCAGGTCCCTCTTCGCCGCACCTGCACCACTTGCATGTTGTCTCAGGACTCTCGGCAGAAATCATAAAGATCTTCGCATTCGTGTCGACGCTGGGAAACGGAGTCGCGGTATGTGCAAATGTCACCACCGCATCCATGCGATAAGTGTTTAACACCCATCCCCAAAGGCTTCTTGCAAATACTCCTTCACATGTATCAGCGGGCATAATGAAGGCCAAGCGCCCGTGCGCCGACAACCTTTCTAACGCCCTCATAAAGAAGAAAACGTGATACCCGGTACGTCCATCGAGCGTTTTACCAATAATCTGTCTCGTGAGAAGTCTTAATTCTCCTTTAGTTTCCGCGCTAATCCGATGATGCCGAATATAGGGTGGGTTTGCCACAATGGCGGAAAATTGGCGGTTCGGGGCGTTTAGAACAAAATCTCGAAGCTCGACGCCTCTAAGGTCTTCCCTGGTTAAGCCCGTATTCGTGGCTTGGTTTAACGCCAAGCTGTCGATTTCTGTACCGACCAGGCTGACGTTGCGCGAGACTCGTTTACATAGGTTCTTGGCAGCTGTAAAAAAAGCACCTGCTCCCACCGCCGGGTCGAACAGGTGATCCGATTCGGTGCCGAGAACGTAGGCAACCATTGCTTCCGCGACCCACTGGGGTGTCCAAAACTGCCCCTTTTCGCGGAGAGCCTCACGGCGAGGGCCTGACGCAGGCAACTTCTGATGTGCTGTGGCCATTGTTCTTCTTATCTTATCTGATAAGTTGCCTCACCACTTTACTGATTGTCTATGTTACTTGCAAACGGATTCCTGTACAAAAACGATGTTCTCCTTCCGCCGACATGCAGAGCGCCTTCGCAAAAAAGCATCTGAAAACTCTAGGGCAGAGCATCCGCGCTCTAAGACATGCCCAGAGTCTTTCTCAGGAAGATCTGGCAGCCCGCGCCCAAATTCACGTCACCTACCTCTCTTCCCTGGAGTGTGGGAAGCGCAATCCTTCAATGGCGATTTTCTTCTCGTTAGCTCATGCCCTGAAAGTCACGCCTTCCGAACTACTGTTTTGTCCATCACAAGCGGAAACGCTTACTGGAGCCGATAGGAGGCGGGTGAACAAGCGCAATTAGCTTTTCATTTGCTGATTTTCTTTTGCGGAGCCTATTCTATGCGCGGTCGCGGTATCGACTTCGAGCACCGGTTTAATACCAGCCGCTGGGCCGAAGACCTTCTTATACAGGCC
>PNAR01000477.1 GCA_003169715.1 Acidobacteriaceae bacterium
CACGGGCAAACTCTCTATCACCAGGGAGAAGCTGCAAAATTTCTTGGGCGAAAAATCGCGACCACCTGGCAAGTGGGCGACGGCTCTGTCATTGCCGCCAGAACCGGTGTGCCCGTGGTGTCGGATTTTCGTCCCGCTGACATGGCGGCAGGCGGAAAGGGCGCTCCACTAGTTCCCTTCCTCGACTATTATTTATTTCGCGATCGCCGCATTGGGCGCATCGTGCAGAATATTGGCGGAATCGCAAACCTCACCGCGATTCCATTCGGAGCGTCTGCGAAGGATGTAATCGCATTCGATACAGGTCCCGGCAATATGGTAATGGACGCCTTGACCGAGTGCCTATTTCATAAGGCATTCGATCGCGACGGCATGATTGCCGCTTCCGGCACGGTTTTGGACCGCGTAGTCTCAAATCTCATGCGTTCATCTTATTTCCCGCGTAAGCCTCCCAAGACCGCAGGACGAGAAGAATTCGGGCGCGAGTTTGTCCAATTATTCCTTCGAAAGTGTGGCCAGGCGAATAAACGTGATGTGATCGCCACAGCCACGGCATTGACGGCACATTCCATTGCCGACGCGATACGGCGATTCGTGCTGAATCACGGCCCCTACAAAGAATTCATCGTATCCGGCGGTGGGACGAACAATCCCACCCTTCTGGCGATGCTGGCAAATTTGCTGGCTCCCCTCGGCCTGCAAATCCGACTCTCGGACGAATACGGAATACCATCCCAAGCGAAGGAAGCAGTCGCGTTCGCGTTGCTTGCCTACCAGACATGGAACCGGAAACCGTCGAATATCCCCGTCGCCACGGGTGCGATGCGGCCTGCGATTCTGGGCAAGGTCTCGTATGTCTGAGGGTCATTTAATTTGCCCCTTCGGGACAACCGCACGGCCGGGGGCGGCTGTGCCCACGTGGTCTTTGGGGGCGCGGTCGGTCGGCCTCTTTGTCCTGAGCCTTTGTCTTGCTGCGTGCGCAAAGAAGCCCGATGCGAACACCCTCGTCATGATCATTGAAAGCAGCCCCACGAACCTCGATCCCAGAGTTGGGTTGGACGCGCAGTCGGAACGTATTGACGACCTTCTGTTCGACGATTTATTTACCCGCGATGAGCATTTGAATGTGCAGCCCGGCTTGGTCGAAAGATGGCAGATGCCTGATCCTCGAACTTACGTTTTTCATCTGCGTTCCGCTGTGCGCTTCCACGACGGAAGGGCGCTCACTTCCCGCGATGTGAAGTGGACCTTCGATTCCCTCCTGCAAGGCAAGATTCTGAGTACGAAAGCGTCCGCATACCGATTCGTGGATCACATAGAAGCGCCCGACCAGTCCACCATAATCTTCCACCTCAAGGAGCCAGACGCGCCGCTGCTGTGGAACCTTTCCGACGGTGCCATTGGCATTGTCCCCTACGGCAGCGGCAATGAGGTGAGCAGCCATCCCATAGGATCGGGGCCGTTTCGCTTCGTAAGCTCGGAACAGGATAAGAATGTGATCATCGAACGCAACGATGATTACTGGGGGCAAAAAGCGAAGTTGAAACGAGTGCGATTCGATGTCGTGCCAGACCTTACTACGCGTGCACTCGAACTCCGCAAGGGCAGCGCAGATGTTGCTTTCAATTCGCTAACCGGGGACATGGTAATAAATCTACAGAAGGAGCCTGGTTTGACAATTATGCACACGACGGGAACGCGGGTTGCTTACATCGGATTCAATCTGCGGGACCCGATATTGAAGGACGTGCGCGTTCGTCAGGCATTGGCCAGGGCAATAGATCGGCGTCCCATCATTCATTATTTATTGCGTGATTTCGCCAAGCCTGCCAGCAACCTGCTTCCTCCGGAGAGTTGGGCCTATAGCGAGGTTCTCTCCAATGATTTCGCTCCTGACGCTGCCCGACTCTTGCTCGATGCGGCTGGATATCCCCCCAACAATGGGGTTCGTTTCCACCTTACGATGAAGACTTCGACCGAGGAGAGCACGCGGTTGTTGGCGGCCGTCCTGCAACAGCAGTTGCGCGACGTTGGCATCGTATTGGACATTCGCACATTCGAATCCGCGACATTTTTTTCCGATGTTACTCGTGGCGCGTTTCAGTTCTACTCGATGACCTGGGCTGGAGGAACTGAAGATCCCGACATTTTTGAATATGTTTTTCACTCAGCCCGGTTCCCCCCCAAAGGTGCAAATCGTGGTTTCTACTCGAATCCTCGCGTAGATGCTTTGATTGACCAGGCTCGTCGTGAACCAAACCAAAACGTCCGCAGGCAACTCTATGCTGAACTTCAGCGGATACTTGCCACGGATGTGCCCACCATCAACCTTTGGTACCTCGATAATGTTATGGTGCACTCGAAGCGTGTCCGTGATCTGACGTTGAATCCCTCTGGGAATTACGATTTCCTAAAGACAGCTACTCTGGCGGACACTCGCTAGCCACGCGGCTCATCCAAATTTCTCCGTGTTACCATCGAATCTCCATTGCGAATTCTATTTATAGGCGATATTTTCGGACGGCCCGGCCGCACCATTGTTAAGGAGCGCCTATCCTCTGTGGTCAAAGAACACGCCATTGACCTCGTCATCGCAAATGGTGAAAACTCGGCGGCTGGTTTTGGCATTACCCCGCCTCTCGCGGAAGAGTTATTCGAGCTGGGAATAGACGTTCTCACCACCGGCAACCACATATGGGACAAGCGTGAGATTGTTGACTACTTCCAGATGGCGAATGGGAACGAACATAGTATGGCTCGGCGGCTGCTGCGTCCCGCAAACTATCACTCGGGAATGCCGGGATGGGGCGTTTACGAGGGCCAGAAGGCCGACGTGCCATACGTTGTAATCAATTTGCAGGGACGTGTCTTCATGGTGTCGAACGACGATCCATTCCGCGTTGCCGACCAATTGCTGAAGGAAATCAAAGCGAAAATAATTTTTGTAGATATGCACGCCGAGGCCACTTCGGAAAAGATTTCCCTCGGTTGGTACCTGGATGGTCGAGTTACCGCGCTCGTCGGCACGCATACTCATATTCCGACGGCGGATGAGCGGGTCCTTCCCGGAGGAACCGCATACATCACCGACGTTGGCATGACCGGCCCCTATGACAGCGTGATTGGCGTCAAAAAAGAGCTGGTGATTGGGCGCTTTCTCAACAATATGCCCGCGCGCTTTGAGGCTGCTACAGGAGATGTCCGATTATGTGCGGTGGTCATTGATGCCGATGCGGCAACCGGACACGCCCGAAGTATCGAAAGACTTATGCTCCGCTAGCCGCTGAACAAAGAAATTTAAATCTCTTACTTAAGAAAATCGAATCGCGCTCATTAGGCAGTAGCCCTCAGCTCTCTCTGGCAAATCAAGTACAATTCCCTGATGCGGAACCTAAAAGGTTTGGAAGACATTGTCACCGAGCTACGCGCCGAAAGAGGGCACCTGGTAAATAATCTCCGTCACGTGGATGCAGCCCTTGCGGTGCTCGGCAAGTTGGAAGGAGGGAAGTTCGCCACAGAGTCGCGGCGTACGGTATCCCAGTCTGCCCGCCGAAGAATGGCCGCCTCCCAGAAAGCGCGATGGGCGAAAACGAAAAGTACATCCTCCGCCATAGCAAGTGGGGGTGGCGGGACCTCGCGCTCACCGCGGCGGCTTTCGGAAGCGACTCGCCGTAAAATTGCCGCTGCACAACGCGCCAGATGGGCTAGGCTAAAAAGTAAGTGACGCGGTTTCGGAGAGAGCTGCACCGCACCGCCACGAGCAAGTCATGTTCATTTCCGGCATCGCACCGGCAGCTTCAATGTTTACCGCGATAGCTTCGCCTGCTGTTTCGCAGGATAGATTAGTTCCATTTGTAACCGTCGTGCTGCTTGGATTGTTCCTTGGGATGCGGCATTCGACCGATCCCGACCATGTTGTAGCAGTCTCTACTATCGTTAGTCGTCAGCGCTCAATTGTGCATTCGACGGTGATTGGCATGATGTGGGGACTCGGCCATTCGTTGACCATCTTCGCCGTCGGATCGGCGATCATTATTTTCGGCGTCGTCATCCCACCCCGGCTCGGATTGTCCATGGAGTTTTCTGTTGCCTTGATGCTTATCTTATTGGGTGTACTCAATCTTACCGGCGTAATGCGCTGGATCACAGAACGCTTTACTCCATCGCACTCAGGAGGCGAGACCCACCATGGAAACAGACCGGCATCGTCTCTTGCTGAAAGAATAAAGCCGTCACAGAGTGGGTCCTTATTTTGGGGAGACGCGGTCGCGAGGCTCGGTCTGTATCAGACAGTTCGGCCTTTCGCGATCGGGCTTGTTCACGGATTGGCGGGGTCAGCGGCAGTAGCGTTGCTTGTTCTTTCCACTATCAAGAGTCCGATTTGGGCGACAGCCTATTTGCTGGTGTTCGGTGCGGGCACCATGGTAGGAATGATGATTATGACCACAGCGATTGCAATGCCGCTCGCTTACTCGAACAAGAAATTTGTCAAAGTGAATCAGTTCATGACCACAACTTCTGGGTTACTGAGTATGGCTTTTGGATTGTTCCTGGTCTATCAGATTGGCTTGGTGGATGGTTTATTCACCGGGAGGCCCCACTGGATTCCTCAGTAATCCGTCCTGAGAGACCGTGGCTCGTGCTGCTTCATCCCAGATGCTTCGCAACCCAGTCGCCTGCTTGCTGAGTGCTTAAGCTCCCGCCGATATCTTGCGTGGTTTTCTTTTGCCGCACCGCTTCGAGAACTGCGGCTTCGATTTTTCCCGACTCATTCGCTATCCCAAGGTGATTCAACATCATCGCACCCGTCAGAATAGCTCCGAATGGGTTCGCAATATTTTCCCCTGCGATCAGCGGCGCCGAGCCGTGCACCGGTTCGAACATCGAAGTCTTTTCAGGACGAATGTTTCCGCTGGCCGCCATTCCCAGTCCGCCCTGAAGAGACGCAGCCAGGTCGGTAACGATGTCCCCAAACATATTGTTGGTTACGATTACGTCGAACTGACGCGGGTCGCGGACAATCTGCATACACAGAGCATCTATAAACATATGTTGGGAAGTGATCTGCGGATACTCTTCTCCTACTTCCTTAAACACACGCTGCCACAGGCCGCCGGCATGCGTCATGGCGTTCGATTTGTCGCTCATCAAGACTTGTTTCCGCTGCGTGCCGTCGCTTTTCGTGTGTCGCTCGCAATAATCGAAGGCATATCGAATGATTCGCTCGACGCCTTTGCGTGTGTTGATGTCCTCCTGTATTGCAATCTCGTCCGGCGTTCCGTGTTTGAAGACGCCGCCCGCGTCTGTGTATGACCCTTCGGTGTTCTCGCGAATCACCACAAAATCCACGTCTTTCGGTTCAACTCCCTTCAACGGACAAAGCGATGCGTCCAGTAGCCGCACCGGGCGAACGTTGGCGTAAAGATCCATCTGGAAACGCATTCCCAACAGAATTTCTTTAGCGTGAATATTGGAAGGAACTCTTGGATCGCCAAATGCGCCAACGAGAATTGCGTCGAAATCGCGACCCAACATTCTGAAGCCGTCGGCGGGTACGGTCACTCCGTCAGCCAGATAACGGTTAGCTCCCCAATCGAACTGAGTAGTCTCGACCACCGCTCCAGAGGCATGGATGACTTTTACAGCTTCGGCAATTACTTCGACGCCGATGCCGTCGCCCGGAATCACCGCAATACGCTTCTTCATGCTCACCGAAGAGAGATTATCAACTAACGTGACGCTGTGCCATGAGGAGTTGGGGGTTTCCTACCCCGTTGGGCAGCTATTTCTCCCGTGGCGAGACTACCCTCGCTTCTACCTTGGGTATTGGACGGTCGTCTGTGGTCGTTTGTGGAGAAATTAAAGCGAACCTACGAGAGATTTCGTGCATTCGGATTCCATTCGTCCGCACGTCTGGGTCCATCAGATTGAGGCATCGACGCGCGCTATTATTTGGCAGCCGGAGCTTCCTGCGTCACTTCACGTATGGATGCCCAACCCGTCGGGCTGTCTTTATAGCGAATATAAACGACCATGGAACGGCCTCTTGCATAGGCGGGCGGTCCGCCATTCTTGGGAGTCGATTTGATCGCGAAGATAGTGGTCTCGACGGCTGTCCCGCCGTTGAAGAGAGTGCTTTCTATGCGGTTTTCGGTGAACTCGACATTGTTGTCGCGCAACCATCCGGTCAATTGTTGCCTAAGACCCTCGCGGCCTACGACGATATTATTTCCCCCGAAATACTTGACGACGTTGGGATGATGCAGGGCAACGATTGCATCTACATCTCCGCGTCCAAATGCATCCCGAATGGCTCTCGTGGTCCTTTTCAGTGACTCACGGTCATCGTCGGAACCGCTTGAATGACGGGCAGTGCACCCGCCTGCCAGCAACGCTAAAACCAGTGTGCAGATTAGAATTTTCATGTCGTTAATCTACAGGCACCCGGATATTTGAGTTTATTTTATGTCAAAAAAGCCAAACTTTGCCGCTGTGCGGCTAGGACGTCCAATATGGGCACTCCAATAATTCTCCAAGATGTTACGATAATGGCTGCGTTCGAACCGCACGGGGAAGCACGTACATGTGGCGGAGCCCTGGCTGCCAATTGACCCTGGCCAGGTACTAACGTAAAATAGCTTATCGAACGCCGCTAGAGCTGCTCTTTCTGACGGCCTCTAATTTGCAAAAATCCAAAATAAAAAGGTACGAAGTTTATATGGCAAACCATTTTTCCGCGCTAAAGCGCGCCCGGCAGACCGAAAAACGCAGTGCCCGTAATCGTTCCAACAATTCCCGTCTTCGCACCACGCTACGCGATCTGCGCGAGACCCTGGCTAAAGGCGAAAAGAAATCTGCCGAGCAGGTTTTCCGTGAAACCGTATCAGGCTTGGATAAGGCCGTACAAAAGGGCGTCCTTCATAAAAATACCGCCTCGCGGTACAAGTCCCGCTTGAACGCACGTTTGAATGCCTTGAAGTAAGTTCCTTTACCCGGCCGCAACCTCAAATCACCTAGCCGAGAATCAGCGTCACCGCCAGCCCAGCAATGGCGAGTTTTACAAGCCACCCCAAAGCGTGCGCCGCCGCAATTGCTGGAGTCAGTTTTATGAACAGGACATTGGCGATCGTTAGTGGCAAAGGGCCGATGAGCCAAATAGCCAGGGCCAATTTGAGAGTCCCGCTGTATGAGTACAGGTGCAAGCGGCCACAGACCAAAGCAAAAACAGCGCACGTGAGAAACGGCAGCAGGCTAGCCCAGACGATGGCTTTCATTTCTCCCTGGCCACCGCGAAATCGCCAGATCTCCGGATGACGGTCGTAACGCTTATAGAGCCAGTCCCCCATAAACAACCAGTCGGTCATAGACGACGCGATGCCGCCAGCTAGAGCCGCGAGGGCGATGCGTACCCAAGACATATCTGGGCGCACTCTAACACGGTCGCCGTTGTTTGACGATCTATCCCATGCGCGGGATCAACATTCCCGTACGCCGCTTGTATTCTTGATAAGTTTCTCCGAGCTGCGCGGTCAGCATGCCCTCTTCTCGTCGAGCCTTGAAGAGACAGACAATCAGAATCAGCAAAAGTGCACCTACTTGTCGCCATTGCCCAACTGCCAACGCGGTGCCAACCAAACCCAACAATATTCCAGAATAAATGGGATGGCGGATATATCCGTATGGGCCAGATTCAATAATTCTATGGCCGATTTTGATCGTGACCGTTGCGCTCCAATACTCGCCCAGATGATATCGCGCCCACATTGCGATCGCGACTCCAAGCCAGACAAGACAAATCCCCGCGTATCTTACGCCGGGAAGATTGGGAACAAACCGGCTTCCAAGGAACTGGGATAAGAACCAGTGTCCGGTTAAAAGCTCAATTCCGACGATTACAGCCGCAATCGTGGAAAAACGGCTCCACGCAGGTTCAGCTTTTTCCGTTGGGCGAACGCGAAAGGCACTAACCAGCCAATAACCTGCCAACAACAACCATGGCGTGCTTATCAAGTCCACAATAAAACCCCTTTGCGTGGTGAAGCAAAATGTTGCCGTGCAACTGTTAACCTCTGCTTTCTATACGTATTGCTGCAATGCCTGGTTCGGTTCATACGGGCAGTTCTTCCTGCATCCAATCCACCAATTCGGGCTTCGGCTCTGCCGTCAAATCAAGCACGAGTTTTTCGAGGACCATCCGCTTGCTGGGCGGATTGGAGCGCAAAGCAAGATCGGTCTTCGCCACTAAGCGAATCGCCCGCGTCAGATCGCGTTTTGACTTATACCGCCGCGCCTGTTTGATGATGTCGTCAGCGGCAAACGGGGGAACGCGAAATCCCTGCCATAACGCCGCCCACAACATGCGCTGGTCACGCACATCGCGCTCGAGAATGACAAGCATCTGGCGGAAAGTCTTGGCCAGCATATAAAGATGCCCGATTGCAGCCTCGTCTCCGTCCCCGGTGGTGAGGATGGCGTCAAGCATCTGCAAAGCGCGAACCCGCTCCTTGGCGGATATAGCATCCGTAAGCTCGTATAAAGACCGCTGTTTCGCCGCCAATACCATGGTTTCGACGTCGCCCAGCGTAATCCGCTTTTTCTCGCCTACGTACAGACTGAGCTTTTCCAGTTCATTTGAAATCATCATCATGTCGCCGCCGAGCGCGTCCACTAGTTCACGAGCGGCGTCCGGAACAATTTTTATCTGCTGAGTGCCACAGTATTCCGTCAACCAGCGAATGGCCTCCCCTTCCTCGACTCGCCCTAATTCCACAATCGCGCAGTAGGAACCCATGGACTCGCGAATACGCTCGTACCGATCCTTGTCGGTCATATCCATACGCCGCGCGTCAGCCGGGATGCTGATGTGATCGGCCACAAATATCAGAACAGCATCCGGATTTGGATCCTTTGCATACGCTTCAATGGCAGCAAGTTTAGCGTCATTGGAGCCGCGTCCGAACAGGGTCTTGACGCCTCGAACAAAGAAAACCTGGAAGGGAGCCAT
>PNAR01000483.1 GCA_003169715.1 Acidobacteriaceae bacterium
GTTGGAACCTCCATTTGCGCCTTTGTCTCGTCAGCTTGGAAAACGCCCGCCGCGGATGGCAGGAGAATATGGAAAGTCGTGCCGTTGGCGGCACTATAAACCTTTATGACTCCACCATGACTCTTTACAACGCCGAGCGCGCTCGAAAGCCCAAGACCAGTGCCTTTGCCAGGTTCTTTTGTGGTGAAGAAAGGATCAAAAATCTTGTCGACGATATGCTGCGGAATCCCGGTGCCGGTATCGATGACGCTGATGAGAATGTGAGGGCCTGCTTTAAGCCCTGGCGTCATCGATGCATACTGTTCATCGACATCGAAATTTTCGGCGGTCAACGACAGACTTCCCCCTTCGGGCATGGCGTCTCGTGCGTTCAAGGACAGGTTGAGTAATACCTGGTGCAGTTGGGTTGGGTCCCCCTCCACCAGCCGCAGGTCCTCCGAGTAATTCGTTCGCAGCCGCACCGTCTTGGGGAACGTCTCTTTCGCGATCTTCGCGATTTCTTCGAGCAGGTAGATTGGTTGCAAAAGAACCCGGTCGCCGTCCGCGCCGCGGGCAAAGGTGAGTACCTGCTTTACGATATCGGCTCCGCGTTGCGCGCTCGATTCGATAATGTTCAGAAAATTTTCACTTTCCTTCCGGGACGGGTCGCCACGCAGAATCGGGGCCGCCATCAAGATTGGCACCAGGATATTGTTTAGATCGTGGGCCACCCCGCTGGCTAGCGTTCCGATGCTTTCCAAGCGTTGCGTGCGCAGCAAGTGTTTCTCTAACTTTTTCTGCTCTGTCACGTCAGTGTTAATTCCAAGGACCGAGCGCGGCGTGCCGTCGCCGTTTCGAATGAGGGTGACGCGGGAATCGACAACCACTTCGCGCCCATCCCTAGCACGGTGCGTGATCTCGCCGTGGAATTCGCCGGTGGAGACTAGCTGTGCAAGCAACGGCCCGCGGTTGTTAGGTTCCCCGAAAATCAGTTCACCCATCGGCCGGCCGATCGCTTCACTCGCGCTCCAGCCGTAGAGACGCTCCGCACCGCTGTTCCAAACGGTGACGAGGTCACTGGTGAAATCGCGCACAACAACGGCGTCGTGTGCCCGCTCGATAATGTCGGCTTGCTCACGCAAACGTTCCTCATTTCGCTTTCGTTCCGTAATGTCCGTCCATACGCCCACCATTTGTTGCAGTTTGCCGCCGGCATCGCGCACGACGCGGTTATTATCTTGTACCCAATGATAATTCCCATCCTTGTGTCGCAGCCGGTATTCCATCGAGTAGCCGCTAGCCTTGAACGCATCGGTCATCACCCTTACGGCCCGATTACGGTCCTCCGGATGCAAGCTCTCCAGCCACCACTCATATGTCATCGACTCCGCCACGGTAACTCCAAGCAAACGCTCAATATTTTCGCTCACCAGAATTGGAACGAAGTTCTGCCCTTCTATTCTAAGGACGTAAAGAACCGCTGGGGTATGAGCGAGCAGATGGTGCAGCTGTTGATGTGCAGCTCCAGGTTCGTCGGCACCCCGCCAAACCTCCGAGTTCCGAACTCCTCGTTCAAAATCTGAGGAGTTGGTACGACGAAGATCCGATCGTTGAGCTAGCCCGTCTGAGTCGATAGAGGGGCGGGCGAACGGTGCCACAGCAGATCCGCTGTGATCGGGGACAGAATGTAGCTTCGTGTTTTTCGTTACCCGAAAAATATCTGCAAGAATCCTTACTGCGCCATAAGGAAAATCCTCAGGCCCAGTTACGTATAAGTACTGAACCTAACGGATCCCGTTCTTTCATTCCGCTGGACCTTCCCCCGGCACCAGCCCAGCCCGCATGGCGTAGCGAACCAAACCGGGCAAATCCCGGATATGCAATTTTTTCATGACTTGCAAACGATGGGAGTCGACCGTTTTGCCACTTAAGCCCAAAGAAAATGCGATCTCTTTGGTGCTGTTGCCCTCAGCGAGCAATTGCAGGATCTCACGTTGCCGGGGCGTCAATTTCGCTAATGGATCGTACCGGATACCAACCCTCTCCAGGTAACCGTCGGTCACCTGTTTGGAGATACGGGGGCTGATGTAGAGTTCCCCGCGTGCGACTCCTTTAATGGCAGCTTTCAGCTCGGAAACGGCATCCTCTTTAATCAAATAACCGCGAGCCCCGATCTGCATAGCCTGCACGACATATTCCTGGTTTGAGTGCATCGAAAGGACAATTACCTTCGTCTTCGGGAATTCCTTGGTGATGCGCGCGATTGCCTCCAAGCCATTCAACTTCGGCATGGCAATGTCTATTAAGGCAACATCGGGGCGATGTTTTTTCACTAATTCAACAGCTTCCCGGCCATCTTCAGCTTCTGAGACTACCTTGACGGAGGGAATTTTTTCGAGCAACGAACGAAAGCCTGCCCGAACAAGCGCATGATCATCAGCGAGCAAGATGCGTGTCTTCACAATGATTCAGCCCGTTCCACTTCCGATGAAATGGGAAACCCGGCACGTACTTCTGTCCCATGGCCAGGTGCAGACTTGCATGCGAACCGGCCACCCAACGCCGTCGCTCGCTCATGCATCCCCACAAGGCCCAGGCGGTCGCGGCCCGCGCGTTTTTCCGCTGCGGCTACATCGAACCCGATGCCGTCGTCCCGGACAATCAACTCCAGAGCATCGCCAGCATTGCGCAATTCCAGCCATACTTTTCGCGCCCGCGCGTGGCGTATCACATTCAACACCGCTTCCAGTCCAACCCGGTAGCAGGCAGTCTCGCTCTCCACATCTCCTCGTTTCAAATTTGGATCAGCAAAAAATTCCGAGGTTAAGCCTGCGCGCGCCGTCGTATCGTCAAGCATCCAGCGCATTGCCGGCGCCAGGCCCAGGTCATCCAGAACCGGCGGCCGAATATCAAACGATATTTGCCGCACTTGCTGCAGAATCTCCTCAAAAATGGCGATCGTCTCGTCCAGCTTTCCATTGATTGCTCGCCGATCTTTTGTTCTGCGAGCTAATTGTAAATTTAGAGTCCCTGCTGTGAGCAACTGACCTATATGATAGTGCAGCTCCCGGGCGAGATGTCTTCTTTCATCTTCCTGAACCCGGATACGGCGACGCGAAAGGCTCCGCAGGAGTCGATTCGCTTTGTGAAGAGCTTCTTCCGTCTGCTTGCGCTCCGTGACGTCCGTCATGGCGCCCAAGGCCCGCAGGGCCTTTCCGCTTTCGTCGCGCACAATATAGGCGCGGTCGGAAATCGCGGAATAAGAACCGTCGTATCGGCGAAAATAGTATTCATAAGAGCACGTCTTATCTCCACTTCGAAGAGCCGTCTGAAATGCGGTGAGCACCCTTTCTCGATCCTCTGGGTGTAGACGCTCCTCCCACCAGCCGATCAGAGGAGTGATTTCATGCGCTGCGTATCCGAAAGCTCTTTCAAAGCCGATGCTGCGCACGACCTGGTCAGTGGCAAAGTCCCATTTCCAGAACATGTCGTTGGTGGCCAGGTTAAAGAGCCGCTGGTCCCGTTCGCTTTCCCTTAGCGCCTGCTCCGCTTTTTTTTGCGCGCTGATATCACGTGCAACCCCGGATGCGCCGGTAATTTCTCCTTTATTGTTCTTAATAGGAGAGATCGTCAGAGAAAGCGATATCTGCGTGCCGTCTTCGCGAAGACGCGTGGTCCCGAGATGTTCGATGGATTCGCCGCGCTTGATCCGCTCTAAGATCTTTCGGATATCATCGTGCTGTTCCGATGGAATCAGAATCGTGATCGGGCGGCCTATGACCTCCGAAGCTGAGTATCCGTAGATCTTCTCGGCTGACTTATTCCAGGAGACAATCACTCCATCCAATGTCTTGCTGATAATGGCGTCATCCGAAGAGTCGACGATTGCTGCCAACTCCGCCTGCGCTCGCTCCGCTTTCAGACGCTCGGTGATATCAATACAGGAACCGCCCACCATTTCGACCGCCCCGCTCGAGTCGAAGATTGGAAATTTGCTCACGAGCGCATAACACGCTTGGCCAGCCAGCAGGTAGGGCTCAATCGTTTGCAGCGGTTTGCGGGTGGCAATGACTGCTTCGTCATTGACGCGAAGGGCGGTTGCGATTTCCGTCGGCCACAATTCGGCATCCGTCTTGCCCAACCAGCCCGGGCGATATTGCTCCAATTCCAAGAGCATCGCGTTGGCAAATGTATAGTGTCCTTCCAAATCCTTGATCCATGCGAATCCCGGCAGGTTGTCCATAAAGGACGCGAAAAGCTGCTCGCTTCTTCCTAGGAGATGTCGATCTTGCGCATTCATCGGATCAGTTCCGGCGGCTTTGAAGAAAAACGATGCGCCTCGCGACAATACAAATCCCATGGCCGTCGCCCTATTCGGCCTGGCGCCCCACCACGCTTCGTTCCGATGAGCATGTTCTTACGTTTGCAATGGAAATTGAGCTAGCGCCCGCCTATCGACAAGCTTTTTTTACGCACATATTCGCTTGCCCCGGCAGCGAAACGAATTCATGAATCGGCCAAGACGTGAATGGCTGTGCCGAAAGCCGGTCACGCAAACACAATGAAATCGAAAGCCGATAT
>PNAR01000127.1 GCA_003169715.1 Acidobacteriaceae bacterium
GTTTCCGACCGCATGGGGGCCGAGAATTACTGGCCTTGGGGCGTTAGTGTCGGCGATGTCAATGCCGACGGCTGAGACGACATTTTTATTTCCTCGGGCATGAGCTATCCTTATCGTTATGGAATCAATTCAATGTTATTAAACAATCGTGGTGAAAAGTTTCTGGATGCAGAATTTCTTCTGGGAATCGAGCCGCGCAAAAGCCTTTACACGCCGTGGTTCGAAATCGATTGCTCGGACCCGGCGGAAAGACAGGCGCAGGAGAAATTGGATAGCAAGATCTGCATTGGACAGAAAGGAAAGTTCGTTGTGATGTCGCCGCGTTCGAGTCGGTCTTCCGTCATGTTCGAACTGGACAACGACGGGGATCTCGACATTGTGACCAACGATTTCAACTCCGAGCCGCAGGTGCTGATCAGCGACCTGACGCAACGCAAGCAAATTCACTGGCTGAAAGTCGTGCTGGCCGGCACAACCTCAAATCGCAATGGACTGGGCGCAACTGTTCGCGTCCATGCCGGCGGTCAAACCTACTCCAAATACAATGATGGAAAATCTGGGTATCTCGCGCAGAGCGTTCTTCCGCTTTACTTCGGCTTGGGCGACACAACCAAAATAGACTCCGTAGAGGTTGACTGGCCCTCACGAAAGAAACAAGTCGTCACCACAGGGCTGCGAGAAAACCAAACTCTGCGAATCACTGAGCCAAAATAGTCGCTGACAATTTGGGGTCCCAGTACGCGCGCCGCGAAAAGTGCAGATTTTAGATCATCCCCATTTGCCAACGACCTCAAACTGCTTTTCGTTTTCGGTGCGGATGATCACGGTGTCGTTGTGCCTCCCTCCGAGACTCGCAGCTTTACCGTTGAAAGCGATGTCGCGCAGCGCATTTTGAACTGGGAGGCGCAATTTGACGTGGATTTCCTTCGGCCTCCCCGGCTGTGCCAGCTCAACGTTTGCAGTCACGATTTTTGCGGATAAGTTCGCTTTCACTTTCAAACTCACTCGTCCCCAGCGAGTTGGGGCTTGATCTATTCTGATCTCTTTTCCTGAAGCGATCCAATCGCGCGGAACGCCCCTGGCGAAATAAATGCCGGCGATAACTGGACGCCGATCGTTCGCGACCTTCCAGCAGTGCTGTCGGTAGAGGTGCAGACGCTGGCATGAAATCAATGTTTAGAAACGGCCCCCCCTCTCCCGGGGCAGTATATTGGAATCATAGATTTAGGCGGTGCTGAAATTTGTGATCTATTGGGATCAATGGGTTGCGGGTAAAATCCGCTCGGCAAAGGAGTTACGGCTTTATTGGTTAAGTCTGGGTAAGTCCGGACCATTTTTTGGCCCCTTTCCGGGTGCGTCCTTCGCTAGTTATGATGGATTTAGAAAAATGTACGAATGTCCGTACACCGCAAGGATGACCAATCCTCTGACATTTCCCCATGCGCGTCTCGCTTGCATTGATCCCCGACAAATTCTCCCCGCATTTCCTCTGATTCGTAAATAGTTATAGTCAGGTATTAAATCTTTACGAGAAGTTATAATGTAGTTATGGCAGGGATGAGAAATGAGGTCAAACTCGGAAGGACATGGGGATTTGTAGCAACTCATACACCCGCAAAGAACTATATTTCAAATGGGTTAGGACTTACCGAGAACATGTACTTCCCATGTACGTGACAAGAAAATCCCAGGGGGGCAGAAGTCCTCGCGCGACGCATATATCGTTTGCTTATACCCTAAGACGCCTTTTCACGAAAGAGGTCTGCTGCATCTTTACCTCCGCCGGGATCGGCGTCTGAGTCGGTTGAAATATCATGAGCAACTTGCCAGTCGCCGAGCCGCATCGCGACACCCACGACCTGACCGATAACCTCCGCCTCTTGTGGGTATTTAAGCACCTTCGCGGTGACTGGCGAGAGCGGATGGGGCTGAAGAATAATCTCGTCACGATTCAGCGTGCACCAACAGCAGACGTGACCCTCGCGGGTCTCTACAAAATAGATCGGGCGCTCATATTCCGATCTCCAACCTCCCCTTGCAACTTCGTTTCTCCCCTCGTCAACCTGAAGAAAAGTCCCCGGGGGCAAAATTGGATACATGGTTAGGTCTTCGCTGCCGATGTAGCCATAAGTGTATTCATGGGTCGCGAACTGTTCCAGGTAGCTTAGCGGGACGACTCCCCAAGTTTCGACCATTCGGCTGAAGTTGGCCGTGCGCCGACTATCGAAACCGGGATCGAGGCGAACGGGCATCGTGATCGCGGAAACGTTTGCTAAGGCGCCAAAAAAATGGGATTTCGTCGGAGTCGAGACCTCAATGTCTTTCGCGATACCGTTAAGATCTACCCCATACAACCCCAACAACTCTCTTACGTCCTTGCGATAAACGACTGCGAGCGAATAAAAGCGATGAATGCTCGGTAGAATTCCCTTGGTCTCGATATCGGAAAGCCGGCTCGGTGGAATTAAGAACTCATTATTGCCGTACCGCCCAGCGATTCTGGCGCTGGCGACCTCGACGTCCTGCATCGTCAGACCCAACTGTTTTCGCAGCAAGCGAAGATTTCGACCGCCAGAAGACATGTTTGCCTCTCTCTCCCCAAATCATAATTCCCTCCAAAAACTGAAGATCATCCTACGGGGCACACAGTGAGATTCAATCATGATTCTCGCCTTGTCCGGTTTTCGTAAAAAAAACCGTACCAACGCGGGTAGTTCGAAATGGGAATATAGAATCCCCGTTACGATTCCATTTTGGCATCGCAACAACCTATGTCAGTCGAGATCAAGGCGGTGGTGGTCACACGCGATGCCAATATGATTGACATTTTCTCGGAGCGCTTCCGTACCTTAGGGGTCGAGACAGAAAGCGCCGATGACCTGACCTCCGCAGCGAACAATTGGCTGCGATCGAAAATAGAAGCGATCGTTCTTGATTTCGACGGACTGAGCGATCAGCTTCCGATTTTCGCCGAGCTTCGCAAAAACCCTTCAAACCGAAATGCAATTCTTATTGGGGTTGCTACCGGGCTTCCTACGAAGCAGCTAGCGTTCAAGAACGGTGCACAGTTTGTCTTGCCGCGCCCCTTTGCCCAGGATGAGGTTGACCGCGCTCTGCGTGGTGCGCACCGTCTAATGGTCCAGGGACGCAGGGAGTACTTCAGACTAGCGGTCTCGTTGGACGTATCCGTTCACAGGAAATCGAACCCCATAGTCGAATGCAAGACCATAAATTTATCCCGGAAGGGAATGGCAATCAACACTCCGGAATCGTTCATGATCGGAGAGACGCTGAGTCTTAGCTTCTTGGCGCCAACGTCTCAGGTCTCACTCACAGCGCAAGGCACTGTAGTGTGGGATGACAAGCATGGCAAAGCTGGATTGCGATTTGAATGCATTGATGAGCACGTAGAGCAGCATCTCTATTCCTGGCTCGATGACCAATGTCTTCTCTGGCACAAGGTGAGCTAGGACTAGTCGAGGGAAAGCAGTGTAACTGCCATCGCTAAATTAGGGCTCATGGAGGTTCATTTTGGCGTCAATCTTGATAGTGGAGGATAGCCGGTTCTTGAGGGTCGCTTCGGAGCGAGCTCTCACGAAGGCGGGCTTTACGGTTATTACCACGAGCGACGGCGAGGAAGCGTTGCGCGTCGCCATAGACAAGATCCCAGATCTTATACTCTTGGACATGTTATTGCCAAAACTCGCGGGGCAAGAGGTGCTGCGGCAACTTAAGGCCAACAACGCTACAGCGCACATTCCGGTGGTTGTGTTGAGCAGTCTCTCACAAGCGAACGCCGAGAAACTGAAGGAAGACGGGGCGGTTGCTTATTTCGAGAAATCGCACCTCTTGCTCGAAGGCTCCCCTGATCTTCTGGTCAAAACCATTGAAAAAATTCTGGCGCGACATCGCAAGGAGTCCAGTTCTCTTGCGGCGCGAAGTCAAGATTAAACTGCCACACAGGAGGACCCTTGCGGGTGATGCTGGTTGAAGACTCCGTAGTGGAGAGGAGACAGGTAGGTAATTACCTGTCAGGGTGGAGAATTGAGTTTCTGCCAATAGCCGACGGCAAAGATGCGTGGGACTTGTTGCAGGCTCCCGATGCGCCAAGCTTAGTTCTTCTCGACTGGGCTCTTCCTGGACTTGATGGCATCGAGCTTTGCAGGAGAATAAGGACACTCGGGGCGAACGGAGCCTATATCTATGTGGTGATGCTTACGGCCAATGAGAAAAAGCAGGACTTGCTGACTGCGATGGCGGCTGGCGCCGATGACTACCTAGTTAAACCCGTTGATCCTGAGGAGCTAAGGGCGCGGCTCATGGTCGGAAAAAGGATACTGGAGCTTCAGCAGTCCATGAGATTCGCTGCGACTCATGATTTTCTGACGAGACTCTTAAACCGCGCCGAAATTCTCGCATCCTTGAAGCGCGAGCTTTCGCGATGCCAACGCGATGGTCAGCCAATCGCAGCAATCTTGGCCGACTTGGATCACTTTAAACTTATCAACGACTCGCTGGGGCACGCCGCTGGCGACACAGTTTTAAAGGAAGTGGCCCATAGGCTGCAGTTGGATTTGAGGAACTACGACCTAGTAGGCCGCTATGGGGGCGAAGAATTCTTGATTCTCCTTCCGAACTGCGGCCTCACTACCGGAACTCGTCGTGCCGATGAGATCAGGAGCTTGGTCGCAAAAGATGCGATCATTACAACATTTGCGGCTGTGTCGGCTACCGTCAGTATGGGCGTTAGTGCAAGCGATAATGCGCTCGATTTGACGGTTGAAGATTTACTTCACTATGCCGACCAAGCCCTTTACGAAGCGAAAGACAGCGGTAGGAATTGTGTTCGCACTTTCAATGCGAGCGCCGACACTTCAAAAACTTTCAGGTGACGGCCGAAGCCTATAC
>PNAR01000212.1 GCA_003169715.1 Acidobacteriaceae bacterium
GTTAGTTAGCCAGGCTCTGACGCTCTATACAACTCCAGTCGTTTATTTATGGTTTGACCGGCTTGCCACACGGTTTCAACGTATTCAGTTTCAGCACCCTGTGGAAGAGCCCGTCGCAGGAGATTGAAATATGCTTCCTCGGCCTGCTCGCGTTCGCACCGGGGCCGCGTCCTTTGGCGCTGCTCACGTGGCCTCGGACGTCCCTGTCCGTGGGGGCGAGCGGAAGCTCGCCAGAGCTAATTGCGAATCTGAAGGGCTCGAACAAATCAACTTTTCAGCGAACAGCAAGATCCAATCACTGCGGAATCCTGGCGAGCATAGCTCGCCTGCCCAGACGAGGACGTCTGGGGCTACGCGGGCGTTGCCGGTATATGCACTCGAATACAAGCAATTGATAGAGCAAGACGTGCCATGAATATCTCTGCTCCCTTCATCAAGCGCCCCATCGGAACGTCGCTGCTAACGTTCGCGCTTTTGTTGTCCGGAGCACTCGCGTTTAATTTTCTTCCCGTCGCTCCGCTTCCGCAGGTGGAGTTCCCCGTAATTCAGGTCGGAGCGGGACTGCCCGGTGCCAGTCCGGAAACCATGGCTTCCGCTGTCGCGACTCCGCTTGAGCGCCAATTTGGCCGCATCGCCGGAATCAACCAGATGACTTCGAGCAGCCAGTTGGGGTCAACCGGGATTTCGCTGCAATTTGATTTGAATCGCAACATTGATGCCGCCGCGCGCGATGTGCAGGCAGCGATCAATGCGGCCCGAAGTCAACTGCCGTCTTACATGCCGGGAAATCCTACTTATCGCAAGGTAAATCCGGCCGACGCTCCTGTTTTGATTCTTGCCCTCACTTCCGACAGCGTTACTCTGCCCAATATCTATGATCAGGCGAATTCCATTCTTTCGCAGAAGTTGGCGCAGGTCACTGGCGTGGGCCAGGTGTTTGTTGGGGGTGGGGCAAATCCTGCGGTGAGAGCCGAGGTCAACCCAACGGCTCTCAACCAAATGGGCGTGGGACTGGATGCGGTTCGTACTGCACTTGGCTCCGCCAATGCCAACCGGCCGAAAGGGGAGGTATCCAATTCGGTTAGTTCGTGGGCGATTACCGACAACGATCAAATCACCCAGGCCGCCCAATATCGTCCCCTGATCGTTGCCTACAACAAAAGCAACGGTGCGGCGGTGCGGTTGGAGGATGTTGCTGACGTTCAGGATTCAGTGGAGGACGCGCACATCGTTGGCTTGTTCAACGGTAAGCGGGCGGTTCTTATCATTATCTTTCGCCAGCCGGGAGCAAACATCATTGCCACGGTGGACAACGTTCTCGCGTTGCTTCCCTCACTTCAGGCTTCCATTTCTCCAGCCATCAAGCTGGCGGTTGTGATGGACCGCACAACGACTGTCCGGGCATCCGTGCGTGACATCGAAATCACTTTGCTGCTGTCCATCGTTCTCGTCATTTTGGTCGTATTCGCCTTTTTGCGTACCGTCCGGGCCACCATTATCCCGAGTATCGCGGTTCCGCTTTCTTTAATTGGAACTTTTGGAGTGATGTATCTTCTCGGCTACAGCCTCGACAATCTTTCGTTAATGGCGTTGGCAATCTCTACGGGCTTCGTCGTGGATGATGCGATTGTCGTTCTGGAAAACATCACGCGTTATCTCGAACAGGGAATGGCGCCCACCCAGGCTGCCTTCCGCGGCGCCCGCGAGATCGGCTTTACCGTTCTCTCCATGAGTACATCTCTGGTTGCAGTGTTTATCCCAATTCTGATGATGGGCGGGATTGTGGGCCGGCTCTTCCGGGAATTTGCCGTGACGTTGAGCATCGCGATTGCGGTCTCTCTGGTGGTTTCGCTCACCACCACTCCCACCATGTGCGCGCAACTGCTTAAGCCTCTGAATGAGGAAAAACATGGTCGCGCGTATCTGTGGAGTCAAAAAATATTCGACCGGGTTCAGGCGATTTATCGCGTTGGGCTCCAGTGGGTTTTGCGCCATCAGCCGGTCATGTTAGGAGCTACTATTCTGACCGCGGCCTTGACCGTTTATCTCTACGTCATTGCCCCCAAGGGATTTTTTCCTCAGCAGGATACGGGGAGGATCTCAGGCTCTGTCCAAGCCGCGCAGGATATTTCGTTCCCCGCGATGAGTACGAAAATGTATCAGTTCGTGGATATTGTGCTGAAGGATCCAGCAATAGATACGATTGTTGGTTTTGCCGGCGGCAACACCGCTCTGAATCAAGGCCGGATGTTCATCATGTTGAAGCCCATCGCCGAAAGGAAAATTACAGCCGATCAGGTGATTGCCCGCTTGCGAAAAAAGCTGGCGGTAGTTCCGGGAGCCACCCTTTACATGCAATCTTCACAAGATTTGACGATTGGCGGCCGCCAGAGCCAGGCACAATATCAATACACTTTGCAGGGGGAGGATCTAAAAGAGCTGAATACGTGGTCGCCGCTCCTACTGCAAAAATTGCGGACGCTTCCGGAACTCCGGGACGTAAATACCGACCAACAGGACAAGGGGCTCGAAGCAGGTGTCGTCATTGATCGCGACACTGCATCGCGCCTCGGCGTTTCCCCTGCCGACATTGACAATGCACTTTATGACGCGTTCGGGCAACGCCAAGTCTCGACTATCTTTGAACCGCTGAATCAATATCACGTCGTCATGGAGGTGGACCCGCGTTTTCAGCAGGACCCCGACACTCTTCAGAGCGTCTATGTGCACTCCTCGAATGGACAGATGATTCCTCTTTCAACCATGACCCACTTCGGACCATCGAATACCGCGCTGGCAGTGAATCACCAGGGGCAGTTTCCGTCCGTCACCTTATCCTTTAACTTGGCTCCGAACATCTCGTTGGGCCAGGCGACGCAGGCAATCGAAGACGCCGAGACAAGTATTCATTTTCCAGGAACGATTCACGCGGGTTTCCAGGGAACCGCAGCGGCGTTTCAGGATTCGCTAGCCAATGAGTGGGTTCTGATTCTTACCGCTTTGTTAACTGTCTATATTGTTCTGGGAATGCTCTATGAAAGCTTTATTCATCCCATCACGATTCTTTCCACATTGCCTTCCGCCGGAGTGGGGGCGCTCCTGGCTCTCAGACTCACTCACAATGAACTTAACGTCATCGGACTGATCGGCATCATTCTGCTGATAGGAATCGTGAAGAAGAACGCTATCATGATGATTGACTTCGCGCTTCAAGCGGAACGGCTCGAAGGCAAGTCACCCGCCGACGCCATTTTTGAAGCCTGCATGCTGCGCTTTCGTCCGATCATGATGACAACGATGGCCGCACTGTTAGGGGGTCTGCCGCTCGCTCTTGGAACCGGAACGGGGTTCGAACTTCGCCAGCCTCTCGGCATTACCATCGTCGGCGGACTCATCATGAGCCAGGCCCTGACCCTTTTCACCACGCCGGTCATTTATCTCTACATGGACCGATTGCGAACCCGCGCCAGCCGAAGAGCACGTCCCTCGTTCTCGGCAACCATTGCAAGCCCCGGACCAAGTCACGCCGACTGATTCCCCGATCTGGGGAAACAGACGATTACCTCGGTTACTTGTTGCTCTAAATATCCCCTATTACGATACCTACATAAAGCTCCGCTAAAACTATTCAGAAGTTGGCTCATATGGTTAAAACATTCTTTATTGCTTTACTGCTGCTCACAGTAGCGGCCGCGAAACCCTGTGCTGCTCAAAGCAGCTACCAGGTCATATCGGTAACCAACGGGGGCACGATTAAGGGAACCGTCAAGTGGTCGGGAACACTTCCCCGCGCGCTCAGTGTTCCGGTCACAAAGGATCCCGCGATTTGCGATCCGGAAAACCACAAGCGAATGGACCTGGAACGATTGGTTGTTGGTCCTGACGGAGGAGTCGCTAACACCGTGGTTTACCTGAAGAATATTTCTAGCGGCAAGGCAATGGACCTACCCGAAACCAGACGTTTCCTGGATCAGAAACGCTGCCGCTACGAGCCTCATATCCTGTTGGTGCCTGCCAGCGGCGACCTTCGCATGCAAAGCTCGGACGCAACGCTGCACACCATTCATATGGAGGGTGCGGCTACTTATAACCTGCCATTTCCTTTCCAGAACCATGTAATCGCTCGCAGCATGCAGACGCCTGGCCTGGTGACTTTAAAATGCAATGGCGGACACGTGTGGATGAACGCTGAAATGATGGTAGTGACAAATCCCTACTATGCCGTGACTGGACAGGACGGGAAGTTTGAGCTCACCAATGTGCCTCCCGGCAACTACGAAATCGTAGCCTGGCATGAAGGATGGCACGTGACCAAGAACGAGGACTCCTTTGACGTGCTCACGGAACATAAAGTCGAGCGCCCTGTCTTCACCGAACCCAGAACGTGGGAGAAGAAAGTTGACGTAGCCGCTAACGACACCGCAGTGACGAACTTCATTGTCTCCGAAAAATAGCAATTTTTGCTCGAAGGTGGGGATGCCAATGACGGATTTGTCACCGTCATGCGAAGCTCCACATGTCACTAACTCGGCAAAACCGAATTGCCTGTAACCAATTTCAAAAGAGCCTTAGATTCGTCCCCGGTGTCTAGAATCTGCTTAATTTGAGCTAGTTGGACGGAATCGAAATGATTCGTCCATCGGTATAGATATTCGAGCGTGTATTTCGCAATCAAAAGCTCTAGCTCTGTTTCGGAATTTGCTGAATGCCCTGGTGCCGTGGTTTTATGAGTGCTTTCCATGTCACAGCGTAAAGTGCCGCCATAGTTTCCGTCCAATTGATATTTTTTTTCGCGTGTATAACGATTTTCGTGAAGCCGCCCTGGCAAAAGTTCTCCGCTAAAACATTCATAGTGAACACAGGCGTTTACCTTGCAGTACGCAGCCGGACACGATAGCATTAAGATCGCAATCAGGCGTGCATTGTCACCGCTGAACGTGTGCAAGTGGTCGCGAAATTGATCCTCAAACACATTAAAAACAAGAGTTTGTGAAGTTGCGGAAGTGGTGGAACTGGCAGACACACCATCTTGAGGGGGTGGCGCCGAAAGGCGTGGGGGTTCAAATCCCCCCTTCCGCACCAGTTCAGGATTATTTTTTGGGGGGTAAGGCGACAGAATTCCTCGTGTAAGGTCTCGTAGGACCAGAAGGACACCGATAGCAAATGATTCTACTCATCACGATCATCCACATCGCAGTTTCTCTGTTTTTGATTGTCGTTGTGTTATTGCAGAGTGGCACCAGCGGCGACGTAGCCGCTGCGTTTGGAGGAATGGGCAGCCAAACCGCGTTCGGGCCTCGAGGCGCGACCACGGCACTCTCCAAAGCGACGACCTGGTCCACCGTTATCTTCATATTAACCTCGATAACGCTTTCCATTTCGGCTTCGCGACATCAGGGTCCGCATTCGGTGTTGGAAGGGGCGAAAACGTCTCAAACCAAATCGGCGCCTGCAAAGCCGGCCCAAGCGCCTCCGCCAGTGCAACAGAAGTAGCCGTTCTCGCGATGACCAGCTTTCGCTCTTGAGTCAAGCCAGAGGCTAGGACATCTAAGAGCCGATTCCCATGATTCACGAAATCCTTCCGGTTGGCCCGCTGCAATGCAACTG
>PNAR01000388.1 GCA_003169715.1 Acidobacteriaceae bacterium
TCCACATTGGAAGAGAGTTGCGGCAAGCTCCTGGAATTGAGTTGACCATCCTGGCAGACGACTTCTCCCCTTTTCAGCCGGAGTTAGACGGTTTCTCCGTCACACGCTGCTGGGCTTTTAACAGCCTGAAAAACCCTTCGCGCTTGCTGCACGCCATCGAAAAGATTCGACCCGACTTCGTTTGGTTTAATTTGGGCTTCGCCAGTTTTGGCGGTAAACCTCTACCCGCGTTTACCGGGATTGCTATTCCTGCACTAACGCGGCTTAAAGGCTTCCACACTCATGTCACGCTGCACCAACTCATGGAAACCGTGGATTTGAAAGACGCGGGCGTACGCTTCCCTCTTCTTTACCGAGCTGGTGGATTTCTGGCAACGCAAATGCTCTTACTTGCCAATTCCGTTTCGGTAATGCTGCCGGCTTATCGGGAGATCCTGCGCGATAAGTATGGCCGCGGGTCGGTATATGTGAGAAGGCATGGGATATTTTCAGCTCGTCCGGAATACCCCGATTTCTCGCGACGCGGAAATCCAGATCACCGCATCCTCGCATTTGGGAAATGGGGCACCTATAAACGATTGGAATCAGTAGTTGAGGCTTTCGGGATGGTGGCGCGGCAGTTTCCACACGTTCAACTCATCATTGCCGGCGCTGACCATCCTAAGGCCCCAGGATACTTGAAGTCAGTTGCAGATCAATGCTCGGGTGAACCCAGGATCAAGGTTATCGGTTATGTGGCCGAGGAAGACATTCCCGAGCTCTTTCAAACGTCAAGCATGGCTGTAATGCCTTACAGTTCGTCCGCAGGATCAAGCGGCATCGCACACCTGGCGTGCGCCTATGGAGTGCCGATCGTCGCCTCCGACATTCCGGACTTCCATCAACTGGCCGACGAAGAAGGTTTAGCGATTGACTTTGTCTCGCCCGCAGACCCGAAGGCAATCGCCGAACATATCGTCTCGCTACTCGAAAGTCCAGAACGCCAAATGGAGATGGGCCTTCAAAATGTCTCCGCGGCATTACGCATGAGCATGCCGGAAATCATGCGTCAATATCTGCGTGGCTTTCAGTTACAACAAGGACTTGGGCAGCTCACAACAGCATCGAAACTGCGTCGTCTGCCTCGCTGGCTTCCTCTTCGAGATACCATGGTTCGGATAGGAGGGAAAAGAGCATTCGGAAGACCTTCTCCACCTCCCGTGAAAGCTACCCCCGCAGAAGAAGATTCGTTGACGGGTCAAGAGCTAAAAGCGGGCAGCCCGCTTAACGCAGCGATTGTTGGAACGCAAATCCATGGAAGCACACATCTTGCTGCATCCGACCGTCCTCCGCTGTAAATTTGCAGAACTACGACCCGTGACTGCCTGCTTGAGCGGAACTTGTGCTATTTCAGCTAATTCTGCGGAGGTCTGGGGACGTAAGGCGGAATGGGGCCATTATCCACCGGAGCATTATCAACCGGCGGACGTGGAACCAAAGCATGGCGCGGGACCGTTGACTCTGCGGGTTCGACCGGAGTTTGTGATGCCGAGGTATTATCCCGTCTGCGAAGCACAATCGGACCGCCTTGACGGCGCCTCTCTGACTGGCGAGCCTCCATGGCGGCTTCTGTAACCTGGTCATTGCTATCGGCCACATCGCTCAACCGCATCCCTTTCATTTCGATGTGGTTGGTCACGGCCACCGGCTGACCCGCTCCCGGCGCGGCTTTAGCCGCAGTATAATAGTCGTTTGCGAGTTCCTGATCGCCTTCGGTTTCGGCAATGTAACCTCGATTGTTCAGCGCGAACGCATTCTGCGGATCAAGCCTATAGGCCTGCTGGAAATCGTTTCGGGCTTTTTGAGGATCATTGTGATTGAGCGCATAAACTCCCTGCAAACTCAGGCGGTTCGCCCGCGCTTCAATGCTTTCCTCGCTTGCCAACCTTGTGCGAATAGCTTCTGCATTCGACGCGGCTACCTGGCTGATGGACTTACCGCGCCAGTGAGGATCCAGCGCGACCACAACAGACTCGGAAGAATGCAATGCCTCTGCTTGTGAGTAGTAAGTCAGGGCGGCGTCCAAGTCGCCTTCAGCCTCCATCACGGTCCCGAGATTATTAATCGTAAAAGGATTTCTTGGATCGCGTTGCAGCGTGCGCCGCAAAATGCTTTCTGCCTCACCCGTCCGGCCCTGTTGCAACAAACTCATGCCTTCGATATTGCCCCGGTTGATGCCCAATTCCAAAGTGCCATAGCCGCTAGTTACTTCACTCAACTTGCGTCCCTTCACGTTATCCACGCTGGCCTCGGCGACTACCGCCTCGGAGTTTTCCTTTGCCGCTAACCCGTAATACTGCTGCGCTCTTTCGACTTTACCCTGGAGCTCGGAAAGGTATCCGAGGTTGTTCAATGTAAAGGGATCGTCAGGATCAATAAGATAAGCCTTATAAAAAAGCTTTTGCGCTTTGGCAATCTCATTTTTCTGCAAAGCCTTGACCCCATCGCGATTAAGCTTCTGCACCGGAGTGGCTTCCGTGCGTTTGGGTATGTTGATTCTGATATCTTTTCCCGCAGCACCCACAGTCAAGGCGGCGAGACACGCAAGCCCCAAAAGGGACTGTTTTCGGGTAATCCTAGTAAGACTATACATTCGGCTTTTTGATGCATTTTGAGGAGCTTGTGGTAGCTCAAAATGCCGCCGAGGATTCCAATAAAGGAGATCGCGTTCGCGGATAAGCGCATCCAATGGAGTCGTGTTTAGCATGTCAAATCTAGCCAGATCAGTTTGTAGCCTCGCCATAGTTATCCTAGTCGGTGTGCAAGTTCTCTGCGCGCAGACTCAATCCGAGCCGGGTGGACAATCGGTAACCGCGGGACAGGTCGTCTCGCCGCCGGGCGCTCCTCCCGATGAGCAGCGGCCAGGAAAATCGCCTGAGGATTATGACCCCCTCCTCGACCCTCCGCCATTACCACATTCAACTATTACCTTAGTGGGAGGCACGCTAACAAGCGTGGACGAGATACAGAATCGCATAACCGTAAAGCCGTTCGGCGGAAAACAACGCCTGCATATGAACTTTGATGTTCGCACTCACATATTTCGGAACGGGGTGGCGACAACCGAACGTGACTTGAAGCTTGGCGATCGAGTTTATCTGGATACAATGCTGGACGGCAGCAAGGTATTTGCGAAAAGTATTTGGATTCGGAGCGCCGCCGGCAGCGGGAACGGCAGGGGCCAAATTCTGCGATATGACCCTCGGACCAACACGCTCACGCTAAGGGACGAGGTTTCCGCCGATCCGGTAAGTTTTCATTTGGATTCTGGAACGGTTATCCGTAGCGGCAAGAGCACCGGCTCAGTGGCCGACTTAAAGTCCGGGTCCCTGGCAGCGGTAACTTTTGACCCTCAGCAAGGACGCTCAGGAGTGGTTCGCGAAATCTCAATTTTGGCCGAACCCGGTTCCGTTTTTACGTTCATGGGAAGGATTACTTTCATTGATCTTTCGCAAAAACTGATCGCTATTGCGAATCAACGGGACGACAAGGATTACGACATTTACTTCGACTCGATTCCGGCGACGGTTCTGCAAGGTCTTCGCGAAGGCTCCCAGGCTTCAATCGCTGCAATATTCAATGGAAGCCGTTACGTCGCGCAGAAAGTGGATATCATTCCCGGTAATCCCGCAGGGGAAGAACAAAAATAATTCGAAGCTGCCGGCAAGTCTCCAGAAATGCCTCCGGGCCATAGCCATCAAGCCTGAGTGACGTGTCCCCTTTCGCGCAGCGCCGCATCAATTACTCCGTGGCGATCTTCAAAAACGTAAGTCACGGAATTTTTTGCGTAATGCCAAAGCGTCGCAAGATCGGTCTGATACCAGCAGCAATCCATCATCCTGGGAGAAAAGCCGCACAGGAACCGGAACTGCCGGGGCACCTGTGCTGGAGATACCAGCGCCGCGGCGGTCATACGGTGATTCCCTTCGATAATCGTCAATGGGCTTCGCTCATCAATTCCAATCAGCAGCACGGCGCTGTGTTCTGGAGCGTCGGCAAAGT
>PNAR01000290.1 GCA_003169715.1 Acidobacteriaceae bacterium
CAACAAACCTGCGCAAAAGTTCGCATCCTCCACAACCCCTATTCGCGATTTATGGTCACGTAACTTCGTTTTACTTACTCTCAGCTATACCATTGAAGGCTACGTCTCATATATCTTCATTTTCTGGTTCTATCTCTACCTTGTAGACGTACGCCACTTCAATCTCACGGACTCAGGCAGCCTCAGCAGCCTTCCGGGTATTTTCTCCGTTCTCTCCATTCCATTGGGCGGTGTGCTTTCTGACAAACTCAGCAGTGGGAAAATGGGGCTTCGCTGGGGCCGGGGAAGTATCGCGATGATCGGACTTTTCTTCGCAGGTGTGTTCCTGATCCTCGGCGCGGGAACCGGCAATGCGAAAGCAGCCGTCCTTTATTTAGCGTTGGCCACGGCGTGTGTCCTATCCGTGGAAGGACCGGCATGGGCCACCATGATGGAGATCGCGGGAGCGCGAAGCGGCACGGCTGGAGGCGTGATGAATTGTGGCAGCAACATCGGCGGAGCTATTTCTCCCCTTCTCACTCCGATTCTTGCGGCACGAATTGGATGGAAGAACGCACTGTATGTCGCAGGAGTGTTGTCGATGATCGGCGCTGCTCTGTGGGTAGGCATTGCACCAAATCCCCCATCGACACAGGAAGCACACGAGAGTTGATTCGAGTCACGAGTAATAGTGCACATTTTATTTTCGGCAGAAACAAGGACAACGATGAATGTTCTGATCACTGGAGGTACAGGAAACATCGGTTCGCGATTGGTTATTCCCCTGGTGCGCCGGGGCGATCGAGTGTTTGTGCTTGATGTACGTTCGCAACCAAATTTTGACAGCCCGGAATTCCGAAGCGTCAACATGATCACAGGTAATCTAAGCGATCGTGCCACTGTGCTCGAACTTGTGAAATCTCGCAAGATCGACAGCATTTTTCATTTCGGGGCTGTACTGTCGGGCTCTGCGGAAGAAAACCCGTACGAAGCATGGCGAGCAAATATGGATGGGACGCTCAACGTGCTCGATGCCGCGCGCTTCGGCGGCGCACAACGAGTAATCTTCTCAAGCACGGTAGCCACATACGGCGAACATGCTTCCCGCGTTCTGAATGACGACTCTCCCCAATGGCCAATCAGCCTGTATGGCGTGACGAAAGTCGCGGGAGAAAGAATGGGCGTCTATTATCACCGCCAGTTTGGTTTGGACTTCAGGGCGATTCGATTACCAATCATTCTTACTTCGCATGCTGCGGTGGGTGCAGCCAGCGCCTATGGATCTGCTGTGTTCGAGCACAGTGTTCTCAAAGGCGAATACGACTTTTGTGTCAATCCTACGACGCGTGCTCCTATGCTTTACATCGACGATGCGGTGCAGTCTTTCCTTGATTTACATGACGCACCGTCGCAAAAGTTGAAGCGTCGTGTGTACAACATTCACGGCATGTCGCCCTCTGCGGAAGAGTTGGAGCACGCCGTTCGTGCGCGTGTTCCGAATGCTCGCATCAGTTATCATCCGGATCCGTTAAAGTGTTCGATCGTCGAGAGTTGGCCTTGCCAAATTGACGACTCAGAAGCCAGAAGAGATTGGAACTGGCAGCCTTCCTGGGACCTCGACAAAACCGCAGACGAAATCATTGGACTACTTAAACATGAACTTGAAAATAAGTGAACTTTACTCCCATCTTCTCGACAAGGCACGCTGGAGTCACACGCACGGCCGCAATGTTTTTGAAATCACGCAACTCGACATTGATGGTGCGCGACTCTTCGACTATGCCTATCGTTCGCAGGCCATTGGAACATTTCATGCAACGCGCGTTGCATTGGAAGATCAGACATTGGCAGCTGACACGGCGATTGCACAGGCCCGTATGTTATTGGGCGAGCTTGAAACGAAAGCCGGCGATCCGGTTCTGCATGATTTTCGGGCCCTGGTTTCGACTTTATATTTCTACGATCAATGGGTCATTCAGGTTGCTCACCTGCTGGAAAGAGCCATCCACAAAAGTCCAGCGGTGAAAACAATTCTGGAAAACTTTATCCGGAATATTGAACGGGTCACAAACTGCAACGGAATCTATTTGGCACGCGACCGTTCATTGCCCGAGCAAGGCGCGTTCTTAGTTCCCAATCTTGGGATTTCGATTCTGCCATTGATCTACGGAGACCATCATTCCTGGAATGCTGCGTTCCTTTCCGCCGGACAGTTTGGCGTTTCAGTTCATCGCCATCTAAAAGGCGCTGAGATCCACCTGGGATTTGCGCCGACGCACGGCCAGACGATTCTAGGTTCTCACATTGCCAACGTCTTCGAAGGATACGCCATGCCCATCCCCCCAATGACTGATCACGGTTTCGACAATCGCTCTGGACATGATCACATCCTGCCGTTTGTTTTTGGTTCGATGATCATGACCGGATGGGGCGTATTTTTTGACGTGGAAGCACGCGCCAACGATGACGCCCAGCGTGAACTTCAGCCGCTCGACTCCAAGAAGATGAATAACTCAGTATTTCTTGACCGAGCGATCCAGAAATTCTCCACCGCGAGTGCGAACATGCGCCAAGTATTGATCCCAGCAGAACGCGCTGGTTCTCCGGAAATTGGAGGGCTTGAGTTGTCGGTCAATGCCATTCCCGCAGGGGAAGTTAGCCTGACATCACAACACTATCGGATCGTTTCGATACGTTCAGGCAAGGGGCGTGTTTCGATCAACGGATGGACAATGGAAGTTGGCCCGCATGATCATTTCGGGGTACCGGCAGAATTGAGTTGTTGCTTATCTGCGATTAGTTCCGATCCTTTGGTGTATCTCGATGTAATGATGCTGCCCGTTACATCAGCAACGCAGAAATAGCTAAGCGGCTGTGATCTATCGATAAACAAAAGTTAGCGAACTCGGATCACGCCCGCCGAGCATGCAAAGTTGGAATTGATTGCGCGGCTGCAAAGCGCGCCGCTCCCAAAGCGGACGACTCAGGTCCTAACGAGGAAACGATAAGTTCCACCTCGTTAGCGGACTTCTCCAGCGCTCTCTGCCGAATAACTCTTTGGATTGAGTCGAGTATTGGCTGCGGATTTGACTGGAACAACGGACCTCCGAAGATTACTACTGAAGGATTCAACAAATTTACGACGTCGGCCAGGGCGACACCAATGTGCATCGATGCCTCATTGAGGACACGGAACGCCAGTGAATCTTTTTCCTGCATAGCGTTGAGAATCAGTTCAATATTAATCCGATCCAGATTGTCTTCCACCATTTCCTGTATCCGCGAATGCACTCCTTTCCCAATGGCCGCGGCAACCTCCTGAATGATTACGCTGCAAGACGCCAAGGTCGAAAGGCAGCCGGTGTTGCCGCAGTAGCACAACGGCCCTTCCTCTTGCACGGTAATGTGACCGAACTCGCCGGCGCCGCCTCCCGCACCCCGGTAAGATTCTCCATTGAGGTAGATGCAGGAACCTATGCCCATACCGACACGAATGTAAATAAAATCCGACAACTCGCGTGCAACTCCAATTTCTTTCTCCGCAAGTGCGGCCATGCGAACACTGTCTTCCACAATGCACGCCAGTCCATAGCGTTCGGTGAACATCTCGCCGATAGGTGCATTTCTCCATTCCGACATTTGCCCGGGACGATGGAATGAAAGAACGACCCCTCGCTTGCTGTCCACAACGCCGGAATGTGCCACACCGATTCCAGCCAAAGCTTCCTTCTTAATTCCGGCCTCGCTCATCGCCTGATCAATTGCAGAGAAGCATCTCTCCATGACAGCGGAGAATCCTTCGCTAAGCATCGTTTGAGTTTGCAATTGGTCGCAAATATTACCAGCGATATCAGCAATTACAATGCGGAGGAAGTAACCGCCGATTTCGATACCTATGGTGTAAGGTTCTCCAGCGCGAAATGTGAGCGCGACACGACGCCGACCCAATTTACTTGGTTCCAGTCCTGATTCCACAATAAGGTTTCGCGCCACTAAACGCCGTACCGCCGCGGAAATAAGGCCGCCGCTAAGACCGGTGAGTTTTACAAGTTCTGCGCGCGACAATGGGCTACGGGCATGAATGAGCCCGAGAATTTCCAGTTCTTTCTCGGATGTCTTACGGTTCATTCTCATTTGATCTTTCGCTTACCCCTATTTACACACAGCAACCGGGCTGATCATCGAATTCTGCACTCAAGCGTCGCAAAAGGAAGGGTCCCTGAGTCTTATTTTAAGAAAGCTGAAATCCTTCAATTATGGTTGCGAATAATAGCAACATTATTCATTCAAATATCAATCTCGAACGTCTACATCGAACTTCGAGATACATATACTTTTCGGGGAGATTATAATCCATGCAGATGTTGCGCGTGCAATCATCGTTTTTTGTTTCACTTTGGCTATCAGCTCTTGCCTAGCGCAATCTGACGCGATTTTTCGCCGGGCGGTAGCCGCATCGGAATATCGATTCTTCCCTGATATCGAGTACAAAAAAGCGCAAGGTCAATCGCTCAAACTCGACGTAATCGCGATCGAACCGCTCAGCCAATCTCGTCCGACTCTGCTCTTCATTCACGGTGGCGGATGGGTTAATGGCGCAAAAAACGAAACCACACTGGCGCCGCTTCCATTCCTGGCACAAGGGATGAATGCTGTAAACATCGACTATCGTCTTGCCAATCAATCGAGCGCGCCCGCCTCAGTCGCAGACTGCCGCTGCGCATTTCGCTGGATTTATCGGCATGCGAAAGAGTACGGATTCGATACGAGCAAAATTGTGGTAGCAGGCGAGTCTGCGGGTGCGCCTTGATGACCGCGATGCTTCAGGAAGACGCAGGCTTTGATAACGAATGTTCCCCGCAGGAAAGTGATGCTCCATTGAGAGCCGCTGCCGTCATTTCTTATTCCGGTCCCACTGACGTGTCCGATATGCTTGAAGGGCTGCATAAAAGTTGGTTCGCGATCGACTGGCTCGGAAATGTCGCTAACCGCGCTGACCCCGCGCCGACTTTCTCCAATCAACTATGTACGCCCTAGTCTGCCTCCAGTGATCCTCGTGCACGCGGACCGCGATCCCCTCGTACCCTAACGAACATGCGACCCGACTTCACGATGCCCTTACTCGCGCTGGCGTCCCTACACGATTGATCACGCTGAGGGGGACGACCCATGGTTGGGCGCTCGAGCAAGAACTTAGCGTCCAAGAGCAGGTCTTCGATGCCCTGCGCCAGTTTTCGAATCCTTCCTCCGGAAAATCCAGTCAATCACACACATTTGCGCGGGTTAGGGCGCCGCATGCTCGCCGCAAAAACAAAAGTTCCTGCCTAATCTTTGCTAAAAAAGACACGCTTAATTCTAATATTACAACTAAATATGTCAGCTTAAGGGGATTCAGCTTGCATTAATTTTAATTTTAAATTAAAAGCAATATGTGAAAGGCTGTTTTTTCGATAAAATTAATCAATAAATTAGGTTAATCGATGGCATTGCGTAGTTCTCGCTGGTTTGACAGGAATGACGAGGTCGGATTTAACCATCGGGCTGCTTTAAGGTCGGAAGGCTTCACGCCCCACTCCTTTCAGGGCCGCCCAGTCGTCGGAATCTGCAATTCGTGGAGCGAGCTTAACAATTGCAATCTTCACTTGCGCGCGGTGGCCGATGCCGTGAAGCGCGGTGTGTGGGCGGCTGGCGGATTTCCGCTTGAGTTCATGACTATCTCGTTGGCTGAAGAATTAATGATGCCGACGGCCATGCTTTACCGCAATCTGATGGCGATCGATGTGGAGGAAATGGTACGCGCCCATCCGCTGGATGGAGTCGTACTGCTCTGCGGATGTGACAAAACCACTCCGGCGCAACTCATGGGAATCGCCAGTATGGATGTACCCGCTATCGTCGTGCCGGGTGGGCCGATGCTGAACGGACGATGGCGGAATCAACCTCTCGGATCAGGCACCGACATTTGGAAGACTTGGGATGAAAGACGAGCGGGCCAAGTCAGCGATGAGAAGTGGGAAGAGCTGGAAGGTTCTATCTCGCGCAGTGCGGGGCACTGCATGACCATGGGAACGGCAAGCACGATGACCAGCCTCGCCGAGGCGTTGGGAATGACATTGTCTGGAGCTGCCAGTATCCCCGCAGTCGATTCCCGGCGATACGCAAACGCCGAAGCGAGCGGCCGCAGGATTGTCGAACTGATCAAGGAAAATATTCGTCCTTCACATGTGATGACCCCGGCGGCCTTTGAAAATGCGATCCGTGTTCTCGCTGCGTTAGGTGGATCCACCAACGCCGTCATCCACTTGATTGCAATTGCTGGCCGACTTGGGATTCCCCTGCCACTCAGCAAGTTTGACGAACTGGCGCGTACGACTCCGATGATTGCCAACATTCAGCCCAGCGGACAATTTTTGATGGAGGAGTTTTACTACGCAGGCGGCGTTCCAGCAGTTATTAAGGAACTTCTTCCTTTGCTTTACGGCAATGAGCTGACCGTAACCGGAAAGACTCATGCACAAAATGTGCAAGACGTGGAGTGCTTCAACACCGATGTAATTCGTCCTCGCAGCCGTCCTGTTTGCGAGGGGAGTCATCTGGCGGCGTTGCAAGGCAATTTAGCGCCGAATGGGGCAGTCATAAAAATTTCCGCCGCTTCTCCTCACCTCCAGCAACACACCGGGAGAGCGGTTGTATTTGAACACTACGAGGAAATGCTGCAGCAAATCGACAGGACTGACCTAGATGTTGATGAAAATTGCGTCCTGGTTTTGAAGAATGGTGGCCCCGTAGGAGGACCGGGAATGCCGGAGTGGGGACAGATTCCGATTCCATCCAAACTTCTTAAGCGCGGAGTACGAGACATGGTCCGCCTCAGTGATTCGCGGATGAGCGGGACTAGTTTCGGAACTGTAGTCTTGCATATTTCTCCAGAAGCAGCAGTGGGTGGACCGCTCGGCGTGGTGAAGAACGGCGACCCCATTCAACTGGATGTAGGAAAAAGGCGCCTTGATCTTTTGGTCTCGGAAGAGGAACTGCACCAGCGGATGCAAACCAATCGTCCGCAACCCAAGAAATATAGGCGTGGCTACTATTCCATGTTTCTAGAGCGCATTTTGCAGGCGGACCGCGGCTGCGATTTCGATTTTCTTGTCGGCGAACCAGGAGAAGTGCCCTACGAACCGCTGGTCGGCCGCTCATAACGACTTTTCCTATTAGAATTGAGAGGAGTATTTCATGGCATTCCCGAATCAAGGCGTGAAATTCGCCGTCTCAACTCTTATGACGGTGCTGGCCATGTGGATTGTTGCGCTACCATGCGCTGCGCAGTCAGTTGCTCACTCGAAAACCGGGCGAGCAACTGTAGAGATCGACACCAGCAAGACCATCGGAGATGTCCATCCACTGCTGTTTGGGCAATTTATTGAACATGAGCACAAGACGATCCAGGGCGGCCTTTGGGCAGAGCTTCTGCGTGACCGCAAATTTGAGCAAGGCGATGCCAATCGCGATGGAGTCTCGGAAGGATGGGTACCCGGGGAACGCATCGCGAATCACTACTTTGAACTTTCTAACGGAGTTGGGATTAACGATCGCTACTTCATCGACCATGAGGATTACTACGGCGGTGGTGCATCACAGGCAATAGAACTCTACGGTGCCCCTACTTCGCGTGCAAGCATTTACCAAATAAACATTGAGGTGCAAAAAGACCACCGCTATACGTTTTACGTTTATTTGAAGTTAAGGGGGACCGGCACGGCGTGGGTGGCGCTGGACAACAAAGGCGGCCCTCTTGCGCCGCGTCAGGAATTTACGGGTATTTCCGATCATTGGCAGAAATATACCGCGGAGTTTACTCCTTCCGAAGATGCGAAAAGTGCTCGTATTCAGATCGGCCTTGAAGGACATGGGACCTTCTGGATCGATTCGGCCTCTTTGATGCCGGTGGACAATTTTCATGGCATGCGCTCTGATGTGATCGCGGCGCTCCGTCCTCTGCACCTCCCCATTCTCCGGTATCCGGGTGGTTGCTTTGCAGATGAATATCACTGGAGAAACGGCATTAGTCCGCGAGATCAGCGGCCTACGACCTGGTCCAGCATCTGGCAGGAGTGGGATCCAAACGATTTCGGTACCGACGAGTACATGGATTTAACGCGTGAACTCGGCTTCGAGCCGCATCTGACTGCGAACTACTCGTCAGGCACTCCCGAAGAAGCCGCAGAGTGGGTGGAATATATCAGCGGTTCGCAAAATACTGCGGGCGGCACGTTACGCGCACGCAACGGCCATCCCGAACCGTACAACGCAAAATGGTGGGCTGTGGGCAATGAACCCGCATTTTCCTGCGCCGAGGCTTATACCGGAGGCACAAAAATCCAGGAGTACGCGGACAGATTTAAAAAGTATAGCGCAGCCATGCGAAAGGTCGACCCGTCAATTCACGTGATGGCGGGCGGTGTGCCGCCGGGGCCAGATTCCTGGAACCATGATCTTCTTGGTCTCGTGCCGGCGGATTTACTGACCGTCACGATGTACACCGGCCAATGGGTCAAGAAACACACCCAGATCAGCGATCCTGGTTATTATTACCGCCAAGTCGTCGCTGAGCCGCGACGGTTCGATCAGTGGCTGGATGAACTCGCGCACAATGTCGGCGATCGATTTCCTCGTAACCACCCTCTCTTTGCGATCACAGAATTCAATTCTTATTGGTTACCGGAAACACAGGATCCCGACTATCGGCTTTGCAACGCATTGTACTTGGCTGGTGTGTTCAATGCCCTGTTCCGACACACCAACCAGGTGGCGATTGCTGAGTGGAATACGTTGATTAACGTTCAGGGACTGATCAGCGTGAACCCGACAGCAGTGAAGTTGTCGCCTCCCTATTTCGCATATCTTCTTTATCACGACCATTCCGGAACCCAGGTATTGAACACCACAGTCAGTAGTCCGGGGGCCTCCTTTAACCACACGCTGCCGGCGCTGGATGCGGTCACCACTGCAAGCGCAGATGGCAGCAAACTTTATCTCGCGGTCATAAACCGGGCCGAGGACATCCAAATGGAAACCGTCATCCGGCCGAAAAACTGGGCACTGTTGACAGGAACCGCGAAAGCTTGGGAACTGAATGCCGTGGATCGCGACGCCGCCAACGACTTTGGTAACAGCGACAAGGTGAATATCCACGAGAAGAGCGTTGCCGTCTCGGGAACATCGCTCTCTTACCGTTTCCCAGCGCACTCGGTCACGGTGCTGGAGCTACCGGGACACCGTCAACCGAAGTAATAGCTCGTTCTTTATCGATGGAACAACACAGAGGACTCTGATGAAGCTCAAGAGCCGCACAGCAATTGTTACTGGTTCAGGCAATGGTATTGGACGAGCATGCGCACAGGAATTCGCTAAAGAAGGAGCGGCAGTAGTTGTCGCCGACGTGAACCTTCGCGGCGCAGAAGAGACAGCCCGGTTAATCAAAGAGGCCGGCGGAAAAGCCCTTGCAATAGAGACTGATGTGGCGGATCCCGCATCGGTCGAGAAAATGGTGCGGAAGACCGTGGAGGCGTTCGCGCAGATTCACGTACTGCTCAACAACGCTGCAGTGCAGGTCAACAAGAATATAGAAGACACAACGTTCGAGGAATGGAACCGCCAGATGGCGGTGAACCTTGGAGGAACATTCCTGTGCTCCAAGTACTGCCTGCCGTTCCTGCGGCAAACCCGCGGAAATATCCTGAACATGGCTTCGGTCAACGGCTTCTTCGTCGAACCAATTGTGGCGGGATATTGCGCCACCAAGGCGGGAATTGTCGGATTCACGAAAGCCATGGCCATCGACCACGGTAGGGATGGCATTCGCGTCAATTGTATCTGTCCGGGCTACATCGACTCAGGTTTGGCAGAAAGCTACTTCCAAGCGCAGGCGGATCCTGCGGCGGCGCGCGCTTCAGCAGGAAAGTTACATGCCCTTTGGCGCATCGGACGACCGCAAGAGGTCGGGCGCGTGGCAGTCTTTCTTGCCAGCGATGACGCTTCCTTCGTGACCGCATCTTCCTACAACGTGACTGGCGGATTTGGGTCAGGGATCGCTCCACTCGACTGATCCCCTCGCGCACCGTAGTTAGGACTTTTATTTAAGACAGGGTACTTCTCGATGAGCGAAAGTCATCTTCGTGGATTTTTCTGGTTGTTCGTTGCGGGAGCAACTGGAGGAGCATTTGTTCTTCCCATGAAGTTTATCCGGCGCTGGAAGTGGGAGCACACATGGCTGGTGTACTCCATCCTTTCCTTCTTTGTCATGCTGCCGATGGTAGCGTTGCTTACTGTCCCCAAAGCCTGGCAGGTGTATCAGGCCTGTTCCACACATGTTCTGCTGATCGTCATTCTCAACGGAGCGGGTTGGGGCGCGGGATCCGTTCTGTTCGGTTTGGGCGTAGATGCTCTTGGCATGGCGCTTGGCTTCTCGATGATGACCGGCATCTACACAGCGTTGGGAACACTGGTTCCTCTCGTCGTTCTAACTCCAGATTTGCTGTGGACACAGAATGGACTATTCATCATTGCCGGCAATTTCGTCACAATTGTTGGTGTTGTATTTTGCGCAGTAGCCGGTGACGTTCGCAATAGGGACGT
Source organism: Acidobacteriaceae bacterium (assembly GCA_003169715.1). GTDB lineage: Bacteria > Acidobacteriota > Terriglobia > Terriglobales > Acidobacteriaceae > PALSA-188. The sequence goes on from PNAR01000290.1 coordinate 10,615, forward strand.
GCCGCAAACTAATACGCCAACACAATTGGGAATCCATTTTTCATTTCCCATCGCGCTTACGATCTGCATTCTCGCTGGAGTTTTTTCCGCAATGTTGAATTTCGCGTTTGCTTTTGGCTCTCCGATGATCGATGCCGCGCGTCAATTCGGCTACACCAAAGATGACGGTGCTACCGTATTGTGGCTCTTGGCCATTGTGGCTGGAGGAATTCTGAATGTGGGCTACTGTTTTTATCTTTTTCAACGCAACAACAATTGGTCGATGTTGTGGCGGCGAACTGCGCCTTGGGACTGGTTTCACGCGACCATGATGGCAGTCCTTTGGACTGTATCTCTATTCGTGTACGGCTGGGGTGCAAACGACCTGGGAAGACTCGGGCCCGCTCTGGGGTGGTCACTGTGGAACGCCATTTTGATCATCACAACATTCGTCTGCGGATGGCTTACGCATGAATGGAAGGGATCTCCGCGCAACGCTGTTCGTTTGTTGCTTGGCGGAATCGTTCTTCTGCTTGTGGCGACGGTCTTGTTGGGAGTTGGTGGTGCTGGCGCTTAGATTTGGTTTCATAGCGGCAGAATATCAGGGTTTATTTTCTCTTTAGGAGCACTTGTGTGTCGGCAAAAAAACTGAGCGGTGTAGTTCCAATTATTCCTGTCCCATTCGACGAATCAGAAAACATTGACGAAGAAGCATTGCGGGTTCTCGTTGAGTTTGCGGTGGGGCGTGGGTTTTCCGCGATTTGTCTCCCTGCTTACGCCAGCGAATTCTACAAGCTCTCAGACACCGAACGCGTCCGCGTAGTTCAGGTTGCAGTTAGTCAGGTAGCGGGTCGAACTCTTGTGGTCGCCCAGAGCAATCATGTGTCGTCGCGCATCGCACTTTCCACTGCGAGAACGCATATTGAGAACGGCGCCGACATGATCTCCCTGGCTCTACCCCGACAATTCGCTCTGCCTGAGAATGATCTTCTGACTTACGTGACGCCGATTCTGGCGGGCATTAACGTCCCTTGTCTCATTCAGGACTTTAATCCGGGTGGCCCGACAGTAGGTGCCGACTTTGCCTCGAAGTTGCTCGATGCGTGTCCGAACTTTCACTATCTCAAACTGGAAGAAGCCCTGCTAGCCAAGAAGGTACGAGCGATTCGTAAGGCGACCCACGATAAAGTCGGCATTTTAGAAGGATGGGGTGGCATGTACATGATGGAGCTCATTCCTGCGGGGATCTGCGGCGTAATGCCTGGCCTAGCACTGGGCGACATGCTGCAACGAATATTTGATTTACGAAAAGAAGGCAAAGATGCCGAGGCCTTTGCCCTCTATCAAAAAGTTCTGCCGCAACTGGTGTTTGCTCTTCAAAACATGGAATTGTTTCTTTACCACGAAAAGCGTCTGCTCCAAGCCCGGGGATGTCTGCGCCACACTCGCCGTCGCGACGCTGCTCTCACCCCTGATGTCGACGCTATGGCCTACGTGGATGAGATCAATGCCGAGCTTTTGCGAGAAATGAAGAAAGGCGGGTTTATCACGCCGAACGGACAATCACATTGATTGGAGGGAGGCGTTGACCGGACAATGTCTCTTACGGAAAGAGTGAATCTCCTTAAGGATCTCGGCCGTCACTCTATGTGTGGCCTGATCACCGTCAACCGTGAGCAAGGCACCACAACTACTATAGTGTTCAATGATAGGAGAAATCTGTTGTTGGTAATTCAACAGCCGACGGCGCACGGTATCTGCTATATCGTCAGCGCGAACAACTAATGCACTGCCATCCAGGTCGCATATGCCCAGGGTTTTCTGAGGTTCACCGCGACCGGCGTAACTCGCCCCGCACGAAGGACACACTTGTCTGGCGGCCAGCCTTCCAAGCACGGCCCCCTCGGACCGATAAGATGAATCGCCAGTGTTGCTGTCTCCCCTGAAGCAGAATGACGGGAATCGAGTGCCACAGCCTGCGCTTGTGTGCGCGGAAAACCATCCAGAATGAATCCCTCTGCACAATCGGACTGCCTGATTCGTTGATCAAGGACATCCAGCATCAAGCTGTCCGGAACTAGACCTCCTATATCAACAATCTCCTTTACGCGTACTCCTAGATCTGAGCGCTTATTGATGTGATTACGCAGAATGTTCCCTGTTGAGACGTGGGGTATCGCCAACGTCTGCGCGAGCCGAGCACACTAGGTTCCCTTACCGGCGCCGGGCGCTCCAAGGATAACCAGAACGATCTTGCGACTTACTCTCCCCTGTGGTCAGGCAAATTTATCCTCGCATGGGAACAACATCAATGTAGGAACGATCCAAGTTCTTTACAGAAGGGCAGCCCAACAATCTCAAGGTGCGTTCCATATCCGATTTGAGGATTTCGAGAGCACGGGCCACGCCGGAGCGGCCAGCGGCGGCAAGACCATAGGCGTACGCGCGGCCAATTAAGACTGCACACGCTCCAAGACAAAGCACTTTCACGATGTCGCTACCGCGGCGGATTCCCCCATCCATCAGGACCTCGACAGTCTTTCTGGACTGCCCCGACCACTTCACTAAGCGCCCGCAGGGTAGGCGAAACTTGATCCAGTTGTCGGCCTCCATGATTGGAAACCACAATGCAATGCCATCGGCACGTTGCCGGGAACGATCACATTTGGCAACGGGCGCAATCCTCCATCTAATAAAAAGATGTCGTCCAACTGGGACGTACGATCATCTGTGAGAGGTGAGGAATTTTCGCGAGGATGCTCGTGCCCATGAGTGCCCTCACGCCGTTACGATAGTCGCGCTCGCGCAAACCCCCCACCGCCGTGTCGATCGTCACTACGAATGCCCTGAACCCCGCGTTGCGTGCGCGTTCGAGGGTAGGCTCGGCAGCTTTGCGCCCGCCGAGCAGATAAAGCTGATACCAAACCGGCCCATTCGACGCCGCTTTCACATCCTCCAGACGGTGACCGGAAATGGTGGATAAGATATAGGCCGTGCCTGCGGCTCCGGCCGCGCTGGCTGTGGCAACTTCTCCGGCACGGTGCATCACGCGGCTGTAGCCTATAGGTGCGAGTACAGCAGGAAACGCGACGGTCGAATCCCAGAACAGAAGATTGAAGATTGCACTCGCCGAAGGCCACCCCATTACGCGGTCTAAACGTGATCGAACTGAACGCCTCATTGTTGACCCGCAACGTGACTTAATCCTCGGCGCCTCCATCCAGATAATCAAAAATAACCTTGGGAAGACGGCGGTGTGCCATGCGCCTTAAATCTTCGATAGTGATGGCTTCGCCAAAATTCACTGTTTACACATTATTTTAATACAAACATTTAATCAACTGTTATATGCAATGTAATGCTGTATATATTATGTTTTCATATTAAATATCAATATAACTTGAACTATCGTCTCACGTTTATATTTTTAAATGATATTATGTAGTTTCTTAAAGGCTGCTAGATCGGTGAACAAATGAAAACCCTCTTTTATTCCCGCTGGGATTCCTTGGAAATTGTCGAGGTGCCCACCCCAGTTCCCGGTTCCGGAGAGGTTCTGGTGCAGGTCCACAGCTGCGGCATCTGTGGATCGGAACTCGACTCCTTCCGTGCTCGCAGCCCGCGCCGCCCTCCACCTTTGGTTATGGGCCATGAATTTTGTGGCGTCGTTGCTCAGCGTGGTCCCAACGCAATGCGATGGAAAGATGGAGACCGCGTCATCTCACACGCCTTGGTGCATTGCGGGAAGTGTCTGCCTTGCCAAAGCGGCTTGACCAATCTCTGCACCGCTCGTCAGGTTTTCGGGATGCACCGCGCGGGCGCATTCGGTGAATTTGTTTCGGTTCCTGAACAGGTACTGTTTCAATGGCCGGCGGCGCTCACTACTTGTGAGGCCGCCATGGCCGAGCCGCTTGCCAACGGCGTCAACGCAATCCAGCTTGATCCTTCCATATCTAAAGAGCGAGTCATTGTCCTTGGTGCTGGCCCCATCGGATTGATGTGCCTGGTCGCGGCACGCAGCATCACCAAGTCGAGTGTCATCGTCTCCGACTTGATCGACGACCGCTTACAGGTAGCCCGGCGGCTAGGCGCGGTAGCCACGTTCAATCCCAAGCAGGAGAATGCTTTGGACGTTGTCAAAGTAACGTGGGGATCTGCCCCGGCGGACTACGTCATCGATGCGGTCGGCTCAGCAACGACGAAACGCACATCGCTTGAGCTGGTACGTCCTGGCGGCACCGTAGTCTGGGTGGGCCTTCATGATGATTCGATTGAACTGAGCAGCTATGACGTCACTCTTCAGCAGAAGCGCATCCTCGGCACGTACTCCGGCAGCTATAACGATGTCAGCAAGGCGATTTCAATCCTCACCGAAAAGACCGCGGATGTGACCAGTTGGGTCAAGTCATTCACTTTGGATCAGGGTGTACAAGCATTCCAAGCAATGTTGAGAGCTGAGGGGGATGACATCAAAGCAGTCCTCAAAATGCCCGTCGGCTAGACCAATCATCTAGAAAACTTAAATGAAAATCATTCGATACGAAGACGTACAAGGTAGTAAACACCACGGAGTACTCGGCGCGAATGGATCCGCTCGCAAGATTAAGGGCGACATCTTCAGCAATTTCGAAGTAACCCAAGATCCCGCCGATGTGCGGCGACTCTTGGCGCCTGTCGTTCCTGCCATGATATGGTGCATCGGCCAAAACTATCGTCGGCATGCACAGGAAAGCGGTGCAACTGCTCCTGAGTTACCTATCATTTTTGCCAAGGATCCCAACACGCTTCAGGATCCCGAGCAGCCCATTCTGATTCCCACTCATCTTGCTTCCAACGAGGTTGACTACGAGTGTGAATTAGCGGTCGTTATCGGCTGTCCATGCAAGAACGCAACGCGAAGCAATGCTCTCGACTATGTGCTCGGCTATACCTGCACAAACGATGTGAGTGCGCGCGACTGGCAGATCAAACGTGGCGGAAGTCAGTGGTGCCGCGGCAAGACTTTCGACACGTTCGCACCAATGGGCCCGTGCCTCGTGACGAAGGATTCCCTGCCAGATTCGAATCAACTAAAGATTCAAACCATTCTCAACGGAAAGGTCATGCAGGACTGGGCTACATCGGACATGATTTTCGATGTGCCCACCTTAATCGAGTTCCTGAGTGGCAGCACCACCCTATTGCCGGCCCAGTAATCTTGACAGGCACGCCCCACGGAGTTGGCATGGCCCAAAACCTCCGCGCTGGCTGCGAGACGGTGATGAGGTCAGCATCGTGATCGAAAATATCGGCACCCTCACGAATCCTGTCCGCACCGAATGATGGACATGCAGGCAAAAACGTCTGTGGGACACGGGCAGCAGATGCGCGATAACACGAGAGCTCATATGTTACGAGAGCTTGCGCGCAACTTTTTTCATCAAGCCCTGAATGAAGCCAGCATTGAGCGCTCCTTCGCCCGAGCAGTAAGTTGTGAGGGCGGCATCCTGCTAATTTGCGATGAGCGATACGATCTCGGCAGTTATGGCCGCGTACTTGTCACTTCGATCGGCAAAGCAGCCCACACGCTTGTTCAGGCCCTGGAAAACCGTACTGGAAGATGTTTTGAAGGGATCGTTAGCGGTTCGGTAGTGGCGAAACTCCAGAACAGAAAACTCCACTATTTTCAGGGCGGACATCCCACTCCTAACGCAGAGTCGATAGCGTCAGCCCGTGCGATGCTAAAATCTGTTGAATCTATCGATGACGACGCCCTAGTGATTTTTATGATCAGCGGAGGCGGATCGTCGATTGTGGAAGCACCATTTGATGACACCATCACTCTTGAAGATCTCATCATCACCTATCGTGTGCTTGTGCATTCTGGCGCAACCATTTCCGAAGTCAATGCAATCCGAAAACATCTTTCCGCGATAAAAGGTGGAAGACTTGCGCAGGCCGCTGCTCCCGCGCAGCAAGTTTCTCTGCTGATCTCGGACGTGCCGAACGACTCGCCTGATGCGCTAGCCTCCGGGCCGACGATGCCGGATTCAACCTCGGTTAACGATTGCTATTCACTGGTCTCTCAATATGGAATGTTGGAGCAATTTCCTACTTCGGTGCGAAACATTTTTGAACGCCGCGATTTGACAGAAACACCGAAGTTCGATGATCCGGCATTTCATGGCTCGCGCTGGTGGACATTGTTGTCGAATGAGTCTGCCATTCAGTCCGCTGCGGATACCGCGAAACAGGCGCGTTATGCTGTCGAGGTGGACAACAGTTGTGACGACTGGGACTATGCCAAAGCTGCCGATTATCTCTTAGCTCGCATAAGAAGGTTACGTGAGAAATGGCCACGCACCTGTTTGATATCAGGCGGAGAAGTAACCGTCAAAACCTCAAACGGTGGCGTGGGCGGACGCAATCAGCAGTTTGCACTTTATTGTGCGGAACAAATGGCGAACGAAAATATCACCGTGTTGAGTGCAGGCACCGATGGCATTGACGGCATTGACGGCAATAGCCCGGCCGCCGGCGCAATTGCGGACGGTACAACCATAGCACGCGCGCAGGAACTGGGAATGGAACTACGTTCTCATTTGCTCGGCTTTGACGCGTTTCCCGTCTTCGATCAGTTGGGGGACGCTATCATCACAGGGCCGACAGGTAACAATTTGCGTGACCTGCGAATTATTCTTGCTGACTCATGAACCAACGTCGGAACCAAATTCGCAAGCTTTGCAATCAGACGAACCTCTCCTCCCTTCTATCACTACTAGAACCATCACAGCAGGCCCGATCATGACGAAACAACATGTAGTAGATGCCACAAGCGGACATCACCTCACCACAATTTCCGGCGAAAAATACCAACACCTTTACCGTGAACTGGTTCAACATATCCCACAGCAACGCATCTTTGCCGACCCGCTTCGCACCCTCGCCTACGGCGGCGATGCCAGTTTTTACCGTCTGGTTCCAAAGCTCGTTGTCAGAATACAGTCAGAGGCCGAGCTCGTTTGCACGATCAACTCATGTAGTGAACTGAATGTTCCTTTCACGTTTCGCGCGGCTGGCACCAGTTTGTGCGGCCAGGCTATCAGTGACTCGGTTCTCATTCAGTTGAGCCGTCAGTGGAATGATATTGACATCCTCGAAGATGGCCTTCGTGCTCGCTTCGGTCCTGCGGTTCTGGGAAGTGAAGCGAATCGTGCCTTGGCGCCTTTCGGAAGAAAAATCGGGCCCGATCCAGCATCGCTCGATGCAGCCATGATCGCCGGTATTGCTGCTAATAATGCCAGTGGCATGTGCTGCGGCAATCTTCAGGACACTTATCACACGATGTCTTCGATGCGTGTGGTTTTCGTGGACGGATCCATTTTGGACACGGGCGATGGAGCGAGTAGAGAACGATTTCACCGCGATCACAACGAACTCGTAACAAGGGTCGATGCGCTTGCAAAATACGTCAAGGCCAATACGGCCCTCTCGGAACGTATTCGCAAAAAGTACAGAATCAAAAATACGATGGGATACAGTCTTCACGCGCTCATCGACTTCACGGAACCGTTGGACATCATTTCCCATTTGATGATTGGGTCCGAAGGAACCCTAGGTTTCATCAGTGAGATCACATATCACACTGTTCCCAATCCCCAGTTTCATGCGACGAGTCTGATCTTTTGTAAGGATATCTACGCGGCTTGTGATCTTTCCAGCCGTCTGAATAAGAGCCCGCTGGCCGCTGTGGAATTGATGGACAGGCAAAGCTTGCGCTCCATCGAATTCAAAGCCGGCGTTTTAGAAACCATTCGTTTGCTTGACGGCGAAGTTGCGGCCTTGCTGCTCGACGCAGAAGCGGAATCGGAGGAAGAACTCGATATCCGGGTTGCGGCCGTTACGAAGACTCTTGAATCGGGTACTCTTGTAGGCCCGATCTACTTCACCAAAGACAAATTGCAATCCAAACAATTGTGGAATATCCGTAAAGGGTTGTTCCCTTCACTCGGTATTGCGCGTCAAAATGGCACGACCATCGTCATCGAGGATGTCGCTTTCCCATCTGATCGGCTAGCCGACGCTGCGGTCGATTTACAAAACCTTCTTGAGAAACATGGTTATGCTGATGCCGTCCTTTTTGGACATGCGTTGCAAGGGAATCTTCACTTTGTATTCTGTGCAGATTTCAATCGAGCGGAAGAAGTTCGCCGTTACGAGGCGCTACTTGATGACGTAGCCAATGTAGTCACGGCAAAATACGATGGATCACTCAAAGCCGAACATGGTACTGGCCGCAACATGGCCCCGTTTGTCGAGCGCGAATGGGGGGTTGAGGCATTCGCGGTCATACGCGAGATCAAGGAAATTTTTGATTCGCAACATTTGCTCAATCCCGGAGTCATCCTCAGTAACAACCGTCGCATCCACGTTTCGAATCTAAAGCGTACACCCCCATCACACCCCTTGATTGAAAAATGCACCGAATGCGGATTCTGTGAGCGCACATGCCCATCAAGGAATTTAAGCCTGACTCCGCGGCAAAGGATTATTGCGTGGCGGGAAATCTCCGACTTGAAAGCATCCGGCAACGACTCAAAACGATTAAGCGAGCTTGCAAAAATATTCGATTACCAGGGCAATCAGACCTGCGCGGTAGATGGGCTCTGCGCAACGCTATGCCCGGTTGGAATTGATACCGGCGCCTTTATTAAAGAGTTGCGTTCTGCACAACATTCTGGATTTGCAAATCGATTAGCTGACTTTGCCTCGCAGAATATGAGCTTTACGCTGAGTATAGCGCGACGCTTGCTTAATTTTGCAAATCTTGGACACACCCTATTGGGCACGACGGCCATGGCGCGGATTACAGGTAAGATCGAGAAACTGCCCGGGGTTCCGCACTGGAGTCCATGGCTGCCTAAACCAGCTTCGACTGTCAAGTGTTCGATAGGGAAACAAAATGACAAGGTTGTTTACTTTCCAAGTTGCGTAAGCCGCTTGTTCGGTACCTACAAAATGGGGCCTTACATCGACTCACAGAATGTCCGTATTGAGAAGCTACTGGCTAAATCAGGTTATGCGTCGATCATTCCCGAGAATATCGAGAACCTCTGCTGTGGGATGGCATTCTCAAGCAAAGGCTTCAACAAACAGGCAACCAAAAAACAAGATGAGGCGATCAAGGCTCTGGCAATCGCGTCACAGCACGGAAAATATCCGGTCGTAATTGACACCAGCCCATGTTTCCAGCAATTGCGCGAGCAGTATGCGAGAGAACTTGGAGTACAGATTTACGACCTCACAGAATTTCTGCTGAAATTTGCCGCGCCACGTTTGAAGTTCGTCCGGAAGCCGATCAGTGTTGCCGTGCATGTTCCTTGCAGTATGCGCAAAACAAATAGGCAAGATCAGCTCACTGAGCTCGCGAAAATGTGCGCAGAAAATGTATCTTCGCCCGAGTCAGTTCCCTGCTGCGGCTTCGCTGGCGACCGAGGATTCACCAATCCGGAGCTTCCGGCTTCTGCTCTAGTAATGCTCAAATCATCACTTCGTACAGACTGTCACGCTGGATATTCCAGTAGCCGCACATGCGAAATTGGCCTTTCAATTCATAGCGGCATCAGATACCAATCCATCGCTTATCTAGTCGACGAAACGACAGAACCGCTTCTCTAACCGAAATAAACGCTCCTGGGTTATGCCATGTCTTTGTTTGGGCAAGGAGCCGCGAGCAGAACCGCCGCAGGGCGGCCTGTGGCCCGGAGCGCATGACTGCTTAATATTTTATTTCAGCAGGAGCAAACAACCCTGGGGGAGGTAGGTACAGACAAAATGACAAAGATGGCCAAAGGGCCGCGTTTTTGCTGGCGAGTTTGAGAATTTTCCTTGCGGGGCGGTACCGTTTCACCTGCCGGCACTTGCTGCTGTAGTCGTGTATTTTTAATGTCTCGAGGATTTCAGACCCTCGCGATACGCTTCAACAGTCCCCTGGTACACTCGCTTTCGGCCAGGGCCTCGACCTGAAGGATTAGCAAACTTGGAACTGCCGTACCATGAATGCCAGTGATTTCCTCCGCCCGCCAGCACTCGTCATGCCGACAGATTGATAAGTGCCAGCCCGCTGTCTTCATCTTGGCTACGGCGCAGGTGAATGGGAAGCTCAGAAACAATCATCTCCAGAGTTGGCCAGACCCGTCCCGAGAGGAAATGCCCTCCGTGTGCTGTACCGTCCGCCTTGCCGACGACCACGTGCGCATGGAGCTTTGGTCTGCCATCGTACTGCACAATGTTGCCGGAGAATGAAAGCACCTCGACCTGTTCTTGGATGGGAATTAGTTTGTAGTCCTTTAGCTGTCGATCCAAAAAACCGAGGGTGACGTCGCTGAAGGCGCCAATGGCGCTCAGATGTGCGTCGGCAAGTCGATTCGTGTTGGCAAACTCGATCAGACTTTTCTGAACTTCGTCATCCTTATCGAATACAAGGGCGAACGTTTTCAACCCGGTTTCATCAAAAAGCAGTTTCGACTTCATACTTGGCTCCTATTTTCTACTTTTTTACTCGATACAATTTTACTCGATACAATCGCCTTCTTGGCCCATGCTTTGATGAGCGGTTTCGATCAGTTGTTTGTCTTTGAAATGATACATGTGAGTTTTCTGCTGAATTGGCCTCACAGATTTCGCATTCCTCCAAATGCTGCGCGCAAGCGGCGATTTCCAATCCAATTCTTATTAGTCGGAAATAGTGTTCGATCGATTTCGTAACGGAGCGGCGCTCCCCCCGGGCTGCAGCCGACAATACTAACGTATACTGCCACGCTGAGAAGAAAGTGAGATCGCTGCTATGTCTACCGAGAAGAGCGTGCCGTCGTTGTCAACGTCAAGGGTGGACCAGAAGTTCTGAGGTTGGTCGAAGAAGATTTGCCAGAGCCCGGGACAGATCAGGTGCGAGTCCGCATACTGGCGGCGGGCATCGCATTCGCCGATATTCTGATGCGACGCGGCCTGTACCCAGGCAATCCCCCGTTTCCGCTCACGCCCGGCTAGGATATCGTTGGCGAAATCGGCGCGTTCGGCGAAAGCGTAAAAGAATTCAGCATGGGACTCTTCCGGCCAGCCCTGCACAACGAAGTATGCCTCACGTCCTCCGGTCGAACCGCCAAGAAAAAACATTCTTGCCGGTCGCGAACAGTACCGACGCTCCATGATCGCTACCCCCCATCGTGCGTCTTTTTTAGCCCGTCCTGCGCGAAGTTGCGGCGCTCCTCGGGGTTGCGGGCGAATGAAGTGCACCAAGTTCAGGGCATCCGGCAGCAGAAAGTAATGCTTGTGGTGGCCAGAATCTCCGCCGAAGGTCGAGAATCCGCGGGCCAAGGGCCCCGGCTCAGTTGCCACACTCACCGGCGTACGGTCTAGTCCGTTGGTATCGCCGAACCATCCATCGAACGCGCCACCGCCGTACTGCACTGCCTTGCGATTCCAGTTTGTTGGCAGGTTCAACTCGAAGCGGATGTCCTGTGCTGACGGATCTAACGGGCGCACACGAGTCTGTGTCGCAACCAATCTTTCGTCCCCTCGGGGCTTCGTCATTTCCCACTTCATACCCCAATGCTTCGCCCTGGGCTGCATTCTTGTGCCGCTTTGCGGCTATTTTTCGCTAATCGCGTTCCACTTTCTAAATCGAATGGAGGTTGCGACACAGACTCGCACGCCCCCGATCACCTTGCAGTATTCGCCGCGATTATCATGCACCAGTTTCGCGGATCGCACATAGGCGCCGGTGGTGGGTAGGCCGATCGCGGTGGCGGGCACAGTCATCCCTTTTAGGGACCTACAGGAAACCTTTGGTCGTGGAACGCCCTCGGAGACAACCGACTGACCAACCGACGCGGCCATACTACTTCCTAACCACAACAACAGAGATGCAGCACTCCGAAAGCGCATCATGGCCTTCAGATGCGTGGAATCACAATCGCGAGAACGTCCGTCATCAGGGTCAGGGCTAGCTTTGCCCTCTTGAAACGAACGGCGTGATTAGGCAACACCTATTGCGGGGACGCCCGCAGTTAGCTTCGCAGAGAATGATGCGAGAGAAATAATCATCTACCACAACGTATTCGCAGCAATTCCACTGCAAGTCGAATTGCTTCTTGGGATCGCTTCTGCACAGTTCACTCTGCGAGAGAAACAGCCAGGGGAGTTCAACGCGTGGCAGGAAGTTGGTTCGATCATTTGAGACATCGCATTATGCTGATTAGGTTCGCTGCCATTCGTGTGGAACGTCCTTGTATAGACCTACCTAAGTGGATCGCTGCAAGGTGGTGGGGCCCGGGGACAGACTCGATTCCTGGGCGGTCGCGCAGCCTTTCACTATCTCAATCGGCATATTTGCCGCGTTGGGAGACGGTGCGGGCTAGCGATATAGGACCGACTGAAGTGCAGCGCTGGACTGGTTCTAGCAGAGAGATTTGCACTCTCAAGTACCTGTTTCGAAGACAGTCCTTATTTCGATTCACGAACGCTCGCGCTCCGTGCACTGAGGAAGGATTTACCATATCGCAAACAGATCAGCCCTAGCCTTTTCGCGGGAGTACACAATGCGTTGATCTCGATAGTCGCATCGTATGAGCAATCCGGACTTGACAAACGCCGGCATCAGCCCCAACTGCTGGTAAATACTGGTCGAACGGCAAACCGCCATAACCAATAAATAGCTTGTATTGAAGAAGTTACGAGAAATGTCGACATTCAGATCGCAACCCGCTCAGAGTTCGGCTTTTCAATGTTTCAAATGACTTAGAGGTGCCTCCCGGCGCTG
>PNAR01000364.1 GCA_003169715.1 Acidobacteriaceae bacterium
AAATTCAAACTGAGCCATTACCTAAATCTTTATAAACAAAATTCCCACGTCTTGCGCCGGTTATTGAGGCTCGCCACTCCTAGCCCTGGGATACAGATCGTAAGAGATTGGCGCTCCAACCAATCGAGGCGCGATCAAGAGTGGGCTTACCTGCTGCGGAAGTGCCGTCGAATCCTGTGCGCCCGCAATGTTGTCGCCGGTAGAATTGCTTGCTCCAACCTGCAATCTGGGCTGCGGTAAATTCATAGTCGGGGTCGAAGTTAAAGGAATGAAGGGCGTTGCGTACAGTCCAGGGCCCAGTATCGGACGGTCAGTCAAATCGAAAGTTTGCGGTTGATTAGCGGTTAATGAACTAGTTTGAGCAAAACAACAAGATCCTAGAAACATGAACCCACAGAGTATGACGGCACGCATTTTCGACCTCCAGAATGCACACTTATGATTCCATTGCTGTCGCGCGGGCTGCCTGCCAGCAAGCGAAAGCACGACCATTTCAGGTGCCAATGTAGCGAGCGTAAAGGCCGCGTGCGACGGCCTTGTCCGTGGTTCCTTTAATGATCGCCCGGCCATCGGGGAAGAGAGTCATTTCATAAGGGTCCCGCCAGAACTTCAGGACAAATTCGGTGTGGCGCACCTTGCCGTGGGGCATCAGAGTCCGGCTCATTTCCGCCAGATTTATGGGGCGCTCCGTCTCATGGATTTGCACCGAGTTCCGTCCGCAAAGAGTAATTTGGGGACGTTGTGTGCCTCGAAGGTGTACGAAATCACGCTCTCCACAGGTTCGGCACCTCGGGCGCGGCTTCGCCGTTGATACTTCTGCGCGCTCATTGCGCCAAAGGTCAAACGAGAGCAGGGTGGTTCTTAGATTATCGTGGGCGCCAACCAGAATCTTTATAGCCTCCGTTGCCGCGATGGATGATGCCAGGTTCGCGACCGAATTCAGCACTCCGGAGGTCTCACAGGTCTCCAGCGCACCCTTCGGAGAATCGGGGAAAATGCAGCTCAGGCACGCAGTCTCGCCCGGCAGAATGTTCATGTTGGCCGCATAGCTGCCTACTGCCGCCGTATAAATCCACGGAACGGTGTTTTCGACCGCGAAGTCATTCATCAAATATCGCGTCTCGAAGTTATCGGTGCCGTCCATAATGAGATGGACTCCCGCAAAAAGATCCTCAATGTTCTCCGGAGTGAGGTCGGCAACCCGTGACTCAACCGCAATCTGTGAGTTGAATGCCGTCAACTTGCGGCTGGCAGCAATTGCTTTCGGCATGGATTGGGCGGCATCCGCCTCATCAAAGAGCGTCTGACGCTGAAGGTTGCTGGATTCGACATAATCCCGGTCAATGATTCTGATTGTTCCCACGCCCGCTCGCGCAAGAAGGGATGCGAGCGCGGAACCGGTCGCGCCGCATCCTACAATCGCAACCTGCGAAGAGGATAGCTTCGCCTGTCCTGTAGTTCCAATTCCATGAAACAGCACCTGCCGGGAATAACGATCTTCGCATTCCGTGGAGAGTGGATCTCGGGAATCCCAATCTGGGCGCATCAAAACTCAAAAGTCCGGGTTGGAAGATTTAAATCACGCATCTCAGGGTGCCGAAGAGATCACCAATTCCGGTCCCATAAACCATTATTATAAGGGACGCTTCGGTCGAGGCAGGAAACTCTGTCTCGTTTCGTTCCTGGCTGGGTTGAAGAGAGTAGCGCCTGCGTGGGGGAGCCTATTTGCGAGTTAGAGAAGGGCTGGTTCATGCTGTGATGATGTCAGCGCTTACTTCAGGGTTCGCGGCCTATGCCTTACCCAACTCACATGCCGGAGCAGGCGTCCCGCCAGCCGCAGGCGGTGCCGAACAGAACATGGGGACCACCGACACTGTAGCTCGGTACGAAAATCTCAAGATAAAAGAAATTCGCTTCACCAATATTCCGGAAACTTGGGACCAGACGAACCTGCTCCAGCTTTTACCGCTGAAACCGGGCGAGCCTTTGGATCGGGAGAACATTCGAAAAAGTATCCGAATCCTTTTCGCCACAAAACGGTTTGCAGATATACAGATCGCAGCCGCGCGGGCGGGGAATGATGGAGTTTCAATTTCCATAGAAACTGTTTCCAATTATTTTATTGGCGAAGTTCGAGTCGAAGGGGAACCGAACCGGCCGACATCGAGCCAGATCGTGAATGCGTCGAAACTACAGCTTGGTGAGTTGTACACGCAGGAGAAAGTGGATACAGGCTTGAAGAATATAAAGCAATTGATGGATGAAAACGGCTATTACCGGTCGTCAGTGAAGGTGAAAGAAACCAAACAGGAAGATTCGCAGCAAGTCATTGTGGTTTTCTCGATACGGCCCGGGGAACAAGCGCATGTCGGACAAGTGAATGTTGTTGGTAGTCGTGTCTTCACGCGAGATGAGATTGAAGACATCACCAAGATGCACAGCGGAGATCCGGTCACGGTTCAGCGAGTGTCCGGCGCATTAGATCGTTTGCGAAAAAAATATCAAAAGCAAAATCGCTGGCTTGCCCAGGCGGCAATGTCGCGCCGGATTTATGTCCCGAAGACGAACGCAGTTGATTTCGACTTCAAAATTGATGCCGGCCCTATCGTTACGATCACTGTGGAAGGATTCCGGATCAGCCGCAGCGTTTTGAAGCAGAACGTGCCGGTTTACGAAGAGAATGCTCTTGACGATGATCTACTGAATGAGGGCCGCCGAAATCTGCTGAACTATTTGCAAGCCCGCGGCTATTTTGAAGCGAAGGTGTCATTTACAAAGCATTCGGACGCATCTGGCGGTGAGGTGCGAGTTATTTATGACATTGACGCGGGCCCTGTTCATAAACTGGTAAAGGTCGAGATTACCGGCAATATGAGCCACGATAAGGGGCTTCCAGAAGAAATGCTTCGGAGTCACATGCAAACGGTTCCGGCCGGGCGTTTAGTTTCCCATGGCCGCTATAGCCAGGAATTGCTTTATGACGACGTCAAGACTCTGGAAACTCTGTATCGCGCCAACGGATTCGAGCAGGTCAAGATCGAGAGCAAAGTGGCCGATGATTATGAGGGGAAGAAGAATATTCTGGCAGTTTTTGTAAACATTGACGTCGGTCCGCAGACCATTGTGGGAGCACTTCACATCGTTGGCAATGATGCCAAACTGGAGGAGCCGTTTCCAGTGTTGAACACCGAAACGGGCCAGGCTTTCGCGGATTCGAAGATAGCGGATGATCGCGAAATTATTCTGAACTACTACTTTAACCAGGGATTTCCCAACGCCACCTTTGAAGCATCTGCGAATCCGATATCGGACGATCCTCACCGGATGGACGTGACATTCACAATAAGCGAAGGCGAGCGATTATTCGTGGATCGAATCTTCGTTTCAGGCTTGCATTTCACCCGGCCTTTCATAGTCCAGCGGGAATTGCTGATGAAGCAGGGCAATGCCCTAAGTCAGAACGATATGTTGAAAACTGAGCAGCAGTTGTATGATCTCGGCATCTTCAGCCAGGTGGAAACCGCCGTGCAAAATCCCGATGGGAACGAGCCTAAAAAAAACGTGTTGGTGGATGTTCGGGAGGCCAAGCGATACACGCTTACTTACGGCGGAGGGTTCGAATTCCAAACCGGGCAGCCGAGTGGAAGCACTACGCAGCCGCTTGGGGACGCTGGAGTCAGTCCGCTGGTTTCGCTCCAGGTTACGAGGCTCAATTTTCGTGGACGCGATCACACCATCACTTTTGACTCGCGGGTTGGCCGGTTGCAGCAGCGCGGGTTGATCGGCTATCAGGCGCCGCGCTGGTTTAACAATCCGAACTGGAAACTGTCTGTTACCGCTTTCTACGACAACACGCTGGACGTCACCACATTCACGTCGCAGCGGCTGGAAGGATCAGTGCAGGCGGAGCAGACAATCAGCAAGGCCACCACGATGGATTACCGTTTTACGTACAGGCTGGTAAAGGCGAGCCGCGTGGCGATAAGTACGAATTTAATTCCGTTGCTTTCGCTTCCAGTGAGGGTCGGGGAACCTGATTTTACTTATGTTCATGACAAACGGGACAGCGCGTTCGAAAGCACGAAAGGAAACTTTACGACGGTGGATGGCGGCGTAGCTGCCAGCTATTTTGGCTCTGAGGCCGATTTTAGCCGCATTTTAGTACAAAACTCCACCTACCATGCGTTCGGAAAAAACAGGGTGGGCGCGAGAAGGTTTGTGCTGGCGCGTTCAACAACAGTAGGTCTTGAAGACCCGTTCAGTAATACGGTGAATGTTGCTCCTGGACAGAATGCGCCTACCGGCGCAACGCTTATCCCGCTGGCCGAAAGATTTTTTTCCGGAGGCGGCAATTCGCACCGAGGCTTCGGGCTAAATCAGGCTGGCCCCCGCGATCCGCAGACCGGATTTCCCCTTGGCGGCAGCGCGCTATTTTTAAATAACATCGAACTCCGCCTGCCACCGATGAACCTACCGTACTTGCAAGACAATGTGAGCCTCGCAATTTTTGACGATGCGGGAAATGTATTCACCGACGGGAACAACATGGTTCATAGCCTGATACGGTGGCGCCAAAAAAATCCTCAGCTCTGCGGTCAGCAGGCTACTGCCACTCAGTGCGACTACAACTACATATCGGACGCAATCGGGCTTGGTATCCGCTATAAAACGCCGGTGGGGCCGGTACGGTTCGACTTCGGCTACAACCTGAATCCTCCGGCATTCCCGAGTTTCGAAGTCCTGTCCGGATCCAAGACCAGCACTTTCGTGCCGCAACATGCGCCTCATTTCAATGTTTATTTCAGCATCGGACAGAGCTTCTAATGAATTCAAGAATCTCCATCGCGCTTCTCGCTGTCGCCTTAACAACTTCCACTCTAGTTGCGCATGCCGGGGAAGTTGTGGATCGCATCGTAGCCACGGTCAACGGGCAAGTGATTTTGCAGAGCGATTGGGAGGATGCGATCCGGTACGAGGCTTTTATCGCTAAACGCTCGCTGGACACGCGAAGCGCTACCGACCGCAAAGCGGCGCTCGATCGTCTTATTGACCAGGAATTGCTGCGCGAGCAGATGCGCGGCCCAGACTCCTTACAACCTGCCGAACAGCAGGCTGAGAGCCAGATCGAGGAGATTCGAAAACACTACGACGACGCACAGAATGATCCGAAGTGGAAGGCTTTGTTAGCGGCTCATCACCTCACAGAGGATGAGCTTCGGCGCCGTGTCACATTACAACTGGAGTTGAGCCTGCTTGTGGACGCGCATCTGCGTCCGTCGGCGAGTATAAATTCCAAGAGCATCGAAAGCTACTACCAGCAGGAGCTGTTGCCGCAGCTTCATCAATCCGGGGCGAAGGACGTGCCTTTGGCTGAAGTCAGCCCGAAGATAAAGGAGTTGCTGACTCAACAGAAAATAACGGAATTATTGGTCACGTGGCTCGAGAACCTCCGCGCAGGAAGCGAAATTCACGTCGAACCCTATTTATCCTCCAACGACAATCTCAATGAGTAACGCGCGATGACTGACGATAGCGCGAAACCTCCTTCTCGTAGGCTTTGGAAATATCTGGTTGTCATCGTATTTCTCGCGATAGCGGTTTTCGGCACGCTCGCCTGGTATGCGACGACGAATTCATTCCAGACCATGGTGCGGAACCGCCTGGTCACTGAATTGGAGAGAATCACCGGTGGACGGGTAGTGGTGGGGAGCGTACACACAGTCCCTTTCATGTTCCAGATTGAGGTTCGCAATCTAACCATACGTGGCCTTGAGGACGAACGAGAAATACCCTACGCTCACGTAGATCGCCTCATGGTCCGCCTCAAACTGACCTCTATATTGACCTCTGGACTCGCCTTCCAATCCGTCGTATTTGAACATCCGACGGTTCACATCATTGTGTATCCCGATGGAACCACGAACCAGCCCGCGCCAAGAAGAGAAGGCGGCTCCAGCAATACGGCGGTAGAAAATCTGTTCGCGCTTTCTATCAACGAGTTGGAAGTGCGCAATGGTGAATTGCTTTGGAAGGATCGGAAAATTCCGCTCGATTTTATTGTGAATGATGTCTTTGTCGACATGAGTTATTCGCTCTTGCATAGCCGGTACGAGGCCAGCCTTTTGCTGGGTAAAGCGGTAACGAGCTATGGCGCATTCGCTCCAGTTGCGTGGACGGGTGCGGCTCATTTCAGACTCGGCCAGAACGGCGTCGAGGTGCAGTCGCTTCAACTCACATCCGGGCGCTCGCGCATTCGGGCCACCGGCACAGTCACTAGTTTCGTCAAGCCGTCCGTCACGGGAAGTTACGATGCCATCATTGATCTTCACGAAGCCAGCATGGCCGCAGACCTATCCGAACTTCGCGGTGGAATGATTGAGACCTCAGGAAAAGGAACGTGGAGTACGGGAGATTTCTCAACCGTCGGAAAATTGCAGGGAAAGAACCTCGACTGGCGAGATGGATCTCTAAATATCCGCGACGCAAGTCTCAGCACGGGGTACTCAATAGACTCTAAACGCATTTTGTTCCCAGATATTCTGGCGCATGTCATGGGAGGTTCCGTTGCTGGAAATGCGGAAGTAACCGACTGGCAGAGCTCGAAAACGTCAACGCGCGCGCCGAAGGCGGTGAGACCAGCAGAGCAGAACTCGGCCATTCATCTGAAATTCAGAGATTTGTCAGCGTTTGAAATCTCTAACTTTCTATCCACAGCGCAGCGCCCCTTCGGCAAAATGAATCTAGCTGGAAGCGTCGCCGGTACGGTGGACGGCGGATGGAAAGGATCTCCGGACAACGCCGTGGCAGATGTTGTTCTGGACGTTGTGTCGCCGGCAAAATCAAAGCCTGGACAACTGGGATTGAATGCACATGCCCGCACGACTTACCGACGAGTCTCAGACGAGATCGAAGTTTCTGAATTTACCGCCAGCACGCAGGCCACGCAGGTTCGCGCGTCGGGTAGGCTCTCCAACTCTTCGTCCGTGAAGCTTTCGGTGACTACATCGAACCTTGGCGAATGGCAGCCCGTGCTGATTGCGGCTGGATACGACCAGCCTGTCCCAGTAAAGCTGCTTGGCCCGGCATCGTTTAATGGAACGGCGACAGGGCGTATTTCTTCGATTACGTTTTCTGGAAGGTTAGAGTCGGGGAACTTCGATTTTGTAATCCCGGCGACTTCCCGCACACCCGAAGAGGATGTTCATTGGGATTCATTCGTCACAGATTTGCGGATTTCGCCTGCTGGACTGGCATTGCGAGACAGCGTATTGCGCCGCAATAAGACCGAGATCAACTTTGATCTTAACCTCGGCTTGCAAAACCGAGAGTTTACCCCATCCAGTCCTTTTACCGCCCGAATCACTTTGCGGCAAGCGGATCTCGGTGAATTGTTGAGCATGGCTGGATATCATTATCCGGCGACCGGTACTGTGAACCTGTCGGCTCAACTGGCGGGTACTCGCAGCGACCCTGAAGGAAATGGCAACATACAAATTAGCGCCGCCACAATTCACGGCCAAGCCATCCAGAGGGCGAGTGCAGCACTGAGTTTCAACAAGGGCGAAGTGGTTTTCCATAACATCGAAATGGCTCAGTCCGCGGCCCGCGTTACCGGAGATGCGAGTTATGCGTTTTTGTCGCACTCCTTCACGGCTGATCTGGCGGGCGCTCATTTTGACCTTGCCCGGATCCCTGTGCTTCAGGCCAGCCGTGTGGCTGTGCAGGGCCAATTGGATTTCGTGGCACATGCGTCCGGCACTCTCGAGAGCCCAACGATCAACGCCAAAATTCGTTTGCAAGATTTGACCCTGGATCAGGAACTCGCCGGAGACTTCACTTTGAACGCCGTTAGTCAAGGCGCCATGCTGAACGTGTCCGGAGTTTCGCAATTCAAGGCCGCGAACTTGAGTTTGGTGGGGAGTGTCGAACCTTCAGGAAACTGGCCGGCTTCTTTGGATTTGCATTTCACTCATCTTGATGTGGATTCAATTTTGAGGGCGTACCTTCATGGCCACGTCACTGGACATTCCGCTGTAGGGGGTGACTTGCATATGAGCGGACCCCTCCGTCACTCTTCGGAACTTGCCCTGTCCGGGAACCTTTCCGATATGTTCGCGGAGATCGAAAACGTGAAGTTGCATAACGACGGCTCCTTTCGCTTCTCAATCTCGAACCATTTGTTCAAAGTCGAGCATTTTCATCTTCTCGGCGATAACACGGATATATCAGGAGACGGCTCCATTAAGTTAGCCGGTAATGACGAGATTGATTTTCGGGCGCGCGGTAAATTGAATTTACAACTGATTCAGAGTTACAACCCCGACTTCACCTCGACCGGCATAGTGGACGTAGACATGACTCTGGCGGGCACGGTTGCGAACCCTGTTGCCCAGGGGCGTATGCAAATAACAGATGGATCCATTGCCTACATTGATTCGCCGAGTGCGCTGAGCGGGGTGACTGGGTCGCTCACATTTAGTCAGAACCGCTTCGAGGTCGAGCATTTGACGGGCCATGTGGGCGGGGGGACGGTCGCGTTCCTGGGACACGCCAGCCTCAACAAGGGCCAGATTAATTTCGACTTGGGATTGCACGGGGAAGGAGTTCGGTTGAGATATCCTCCCGGGGTTAGTTCTACAGCGAACCTGGACTTGCAGTTTACCGGCAGCTCAGTCGCGTCCACAGTGACGGGCGACATAACGATCACAAAGCTGGCTGTGACTCCGGGGTTTGATTTTGGGGCTTACTTGCAACGTACGGCGCAATCCGCTGCGATCTCGCAAACAAACCCAGTGCTAAATCGCATACGGCTTGACGTGCATATTGTGACCATGTCGGAATTACAAATGCAAACCGCCGTGATCCGCCTTTCCGGCGCCGCGGATCTTCGTCTTCGGGGCACTGCCGCAAAGTCGGTTCTGCTGGGGCGCGCGGATGTGCTCGAAGGCCAGGCGTACTTTAACGGGACGAAATATCGTCTTGAGCGCGGCGACGTGACGTTTACGAACCCTGTCACTACTGTCCCGGTAGTTGATTTACAGGCTTCCACTCACGTTCGCGACTATGACATTACTCTGAACCTGAATGGCCCTTCGGACAAGCTCAACCTGACTTATCGCTCCGAGCCGCCTCTTCCGACAGCGGACATTATTGCGCTGCTCGCTTTCGGCCAGACCACGCAACAATCCACTCAACTTCAGCAGAACGGCGCATCGTCATTCAACCAGGATGCATCCAACGCGATTCTCGCCGCTGCGCTGAATGCCACTGTCAGCAATCGCGCGCAACGTCTCTTCGGCGTCAGCCGGATAAAGATAGATCCTCAAGGCCTGAATACGGAAACGTCTCCCACACAATCAGGGCCGGCAATTACGATTGAGCAGCAAGTCGCCAGTAATATTACGGTTTCCTACAGCACGAACGTGTCGCAGACTTCCCAGCAGGTTATTCAAGCCGAATACAACATTACGCGCAACATTTCCATCGTCGCGATTCGAGATGAAAACGGCGTGGTCAGTTTCGACTTGAGAATCCGTCAGCGGAAGAAGTAGAAGCAAATGACAGAGACGCCGCGTGCGGCGATACAAATCTTTCGTAGAGCGTAGCTTGCTACGTCTTTTGCGGCGCGGACAACAGTTGTTGTAGTGAAAATCGTGAGCGAATTTGATGACAGCCATTCTCGTTGAATCTGGCGATCCATTCGTTGTTCAACGAAACAAGATGGTGGATTCACAGCTTCGCGAACGCGGGATCCACGATTCGCGAGTGCTGGAAGCGATGTCAAAAGTGCCGCGGCATGAATTCGTCGCCGGGCAATTTCGCTCGCAAGCCTACGAAGATCATCCAGTTCAGATTGGCGAGGGGCAAACCATCTCGCAGCCGTATATCGTAGCGCGAATGCTGGAAGCGCTAAACCTGACCAGCTCAGATGCAGTGTTGGAGATTGGAACCGGCTCTGGATACCAGACAGCATTGCTAGGCGAAATCTGCCAATCTGTTTACTCCGTTGAGCGGCGCGCAGCCTTGGCGCAAGCGGCGGAGGCGCTGTTAGCCAGGTTCGGTTACGTCAACGTGAAGATAGCAGTCGGGGATGGTACTCACGGAATGCCCGAAAAAGCTCCGTTCGATGCCATTGTGGTTTCCGCTGCGACTCCAAAAATACCGCCTTCACTATTTGAACAATTGCGCGAGGGCGGAAGGATGATCCTTCCGGTCGGACCGTCTCAATACCAGGAACTGCAATTGGTGCGAAAACAAAATGGACTTCCCGAGATTACCCGTCTGGAGTCCTGCCGGTTTGTGCCGTTGATTGGGTCGCAGGGGTTTACGCTCGATTAGTTATACGTAGACCCAGACGCCCCCGTCTGGGTGGTGAGCGCAGCTCACCGGCCATCTACGCTGACGAAAGCGGGACGCGCGACGTAACGAGCCATCGTGCAGTTCTGCTTTACAATCATTTGTGCCTGTTTTCAAAAGCCTGGGTGTCACGCTAGAGATGATTAAATGGGAGCATTCCGTCTTCGCTCTCCCATTTGCGCTTTGCGGAGCATTTCTTGCGGCCGGCGGACTTCCATCGGTTCATCAACTGTTCTGGATTATCGTTGCGATGATCACGGCGCGTTCGGCGGCAATGGCATTCAACCGTTTAGTGGATGCGAGTACCGACGCCGCGAATCCAAGAACAAGAATGCGCGCTCTTCCTGCCGGGGCGCTTACTCCGTCGTTTGTGGCTGTATTCGTAGCAGTGTCCTGCCTGGCGTTTGTGTTCGCGGCGTCGCGGCTCAATCACCTCACGTTTTTCCTGTCTCCAATCGCGCTGTTGATCATTCTGCTTTATTCCTACACAAAGCGATTTACCCGCTGGTCTCACATCGTGTTGGGGTTCGCTCTCGGAATCGCTCCTGCCGGAGCATGGATTGCGATCAGAGGTTCGTTGGACCCAAGAATTCTGTTGTTGACCGCGGCCGTCACTTTCTGGGTCGCGGGGTTTGATGTGTTGTATGCGTGCCAGGATTATGATTTCGATTCCCAAGCAGGATTACATTCCATTCCGCGCTATTGTGGAATCGCGAAATCGCTATGGATTGCGAGATCCTTTCATGCGGCCATGCTGGGCCTGCTGATCAGCCTCGTTCTTGTTTTTCACTTGAGCACCCTGGCAATTATCGGCGTGGGCGCTGTGGCTCTGCTTTTGTTTTATGAGCACACTCTGGTCCGTGCCAACGATTTGAGCAAACTTAACGCGGCATTTTTCACCATGAACGGCTACGTCAG
>PNAR01000254.1 GCA_003169715.1 Acidobacteriaceae bacterium
CGATCTGCCGGAGGTTGCGGAAAATTTCATCCATCGCGTAGGACGCACCGGTCGCGCAGGCGAACACGGCATCGCCTCAACCCTGTTCGCCCGCGAGCAGCGAACCGATCTCTACAACTTGGAGCGCACGCTGGGAATTCGGATGGAAAGAATGTCGTCCCAAATGGGCCCGTCAGAAATCGCTGCACACGAGCAGCGGATGAAAAACGATAGGAATTTCTCGCTCTCCCGCGGCAAAATGGTTCGCCTGCCCGGAGAATTCCTACAAGCGCAAATGTAGTTGTCCCAAAAGTGGAATGTCTGGAAACTTGTCAATTCAGATATTCCGCTTTCCATCGCACGGCTGCGGGAATCCGAGTTCGAGGCTCTCGGGACGAAGATTCACCCCCTGGTCTACCTGATAGTTGGGGGTGCATGGCAGACCACACACCTTCCCGGCAGGGGGCTCACGCTCGAAAGCGGCCTGCCTGCCACGGCATCTTCATGACCGTCGAACTGACCGATGTTCCCGTTCACAACGTCTTTTTCTCTCGCCGCTGCGTGTGCAGGGATGTGGCTTGTCCGGATCCGGGACATGCCATGACAACTATCACATCCATCT
The DNA here is from genome assembly GCA_003169715.1 of Acidobacteriaceae bacterium. GTDB lineage: Bacteria > Acidobacteriota > Terriglobia > Terriglobales > Acidobacteriaceae > PALSA-188. The sequence continues at coordinate 602 of PNAR01000254.1, forward strand.
GGCATTTATAGTGACAACGGATAGCAGGTTCGATACAGTTAGTTCTACTCAAACTTTAGCGTTAATTTGTGATCTCCATCACAACGCTGCGTGAAGCTCCTCACAGCGAGATATCAATTCGAGGAGTGCGAATCATTGCGAATGGCTGATCTCGCGTTAAGAACCGAGAACACGACGATGTTGCAGGCTCGATCTGGATATTCGTTAGGCGAGGTCTTTTCGACGGTTTTCGCAGTAATGTGCCTGATTATTCTCGTCGTGCACAACGCCTACGCCGTCCCCAGCTACTCGCGGCAGACTGGGATGCCATGCGCTACCTGCCACTATGCTCCTCCCGAATTGACGCCATTTGGAAGAACCTTCAAGCTGGAAGGCTACACGTTTACCACGAAGGCCCAAGTCACGGATGACAAGAAAGATCACAATGCCGCGCTGCAATTGCTTGAAGCATTCCCGCTTTCCGCGGTTTTCGATACCTCGCTTACATCCACAAAATCACCTCAGCCAGCTACACAGAATGGTAATTTTCAATTTCCCCAGGACGTATCGCTTTTTCTGGCTGGCGCCTGGACTAACCACGTTGGCAGTTTTGTGCAAGTCACGTATGACAGTCAAGGCGACCATTTCTCCTGGGACAATACCGACATCCGCTACGCGAATCACGGAAGCAAATTATTCGGAAAGCCCATCACCTACGGAATCACGCTAAACAACAATCCGACTGTCGAAGACCTTTGGAACAGCACGCCTGCCTGGGGATTTCCGTTCGTCGGGAGCAATGTCGCTCCTGGACCTTCCGCTGGCGCACTGATCAATGGGGGCCTGGCTCAGGATGTCGCCGGAATCGGCGGCTACGCGATGTGGAACGAACATTGGTATTTGGCAGCGACCGTGTACCGATCAGAACATATCGGAGGCGTGCAACCCAATGATGGCGTAGGCTTCGCAATCAATATAAGGGGTGTTGCGCCTTACTGGCGCGCGGCCTGGCAGACCTCCAGCAAGAACAATTATTTGGAGATCGGCACTTACGGCATGCATGTGAAAAGCACTCCCAACGCTGTCACCGGGCTTATGGATGGCTACACGGATTTTGCCGGCGACTTTCAGTACGACCGAACGCTTCCTCAATTCAAGAACGACGTGCTCTCCATCCGCGGCACATATATAAGAGAGAACTCTTCTCTTCTATCAACGTTCGATGCTGGAGGGGCAGCGCAGATTTACCATCACCTCAACACCGCCCAGGCAAACGTCGAATACCATTTCGGCACGCGATTTTCGGGGACTGCGGGGTTGTTTGACATCACCGGAACAGCCGACCCGTTGCTCTTTCCTCAGGCTTCAGTGGCGGGAAGCGCCAATGGGTCTCCCCAAAGCAATGGCTACACTCTAAACGCCTCGTGGTGGCCGGAACAGAATATTGACTTGGCGCTTCAATACACGGGATATTTTCGCTTCAATGGTGCCGGAACCAACTACGACGGCGCGGGTAGGGATGCGTCCGGGAACAACACAATTTACGTACTCGCGAGATTTGTTTTTTGATCCTCACAATATTGTAGACTCCTAGGCTGAAAGAGGTGAGGCATGGGACAGCTCGGAGTCCACGGGGCCTGCCCATAAGGGAAGCTCGACCGCAATACCAAATGACTTCAGGAGATCACATGCGAAAGCTGTTCTTGCGTTTTATTCCAACGGTTATCCTTTGCTGCGTAGGTCAGTCTTCCGTGACGCAAGCACAATCCGATGCCGCTAAGGTTTTCAAGACGAACTGCGTTCTATGTCATTCCGCCGACGGTAGCGGCGATAGTGCCACGGGCAAAGCGCTTCATGCGAAGGATCTGCGTTCCGACGAAGTTCAGAAGCAGAGCGATGCGGCGCTCACAGAAGTGATTACCAGGGGCAAAGGAAAAATGCCAGCCTTCGGAACGAAGATTCACCCAGATGGCGTATCGAAGCTGGTGGCCTACATTCGAGAGTTGCCAAAGAAGAAATAACAACGCTTTCATTGATTCTCACCGTGATCTACCTGTAGTTGGGGGGTGCATGGCAGAATACACAGCGGGCCGGAAAGACGCGGGCGCCGACGCCTCGACACCTGCACCGCTTCTCGAAAGCAGGCGTTCTTTTCTTGGCGCGTTGGTGGGGTTAGGCGCGGTCTTCGTAGGAGCCCTGCTTTCGGTGCCGCTGATTCGCTTCGCTCTTTTCCCATTGCTGCGCCGCACAACCGAGCTCAAGAGTTCATCCGTGGGAGAACTCGACGAGTTCTCATCGTTGACCGATCCTGTTTTGAAAACCATTCAGATCGAGCAAGTGGATGGCTGGCGCAAAATCATATCTGAGAAGGCTGTCTACGTGACGAAAGATAGCCAGGGCAATCTGCGCGTGCTCACCTCCGTCTGTCCTCATTTAGGTTGCACCGTGCCGTGGAACAAGGATAGGCGCCAATTTACGTGCCCATGTCACGGAGCCGTTTTCGCCGCCGATGGCGCTCGGATTAGCGGACCTTCACGCCGGGGCATGGACACGCTCGAAACTTCGGTTGAGGACGGCCAATTAAATCTGAGGTTCCAATATTTTCGGCAACTCGTTCCCGACAAAGAGGTCATTGGCTAGGGAGTCCTTATCCAGGAATGGGTTTCACAGACAAACGCGATCCCGATGCAACCCCGTCCGCGCGAGCCGGATTCCGCGCCTGGCTGAATCACCGCACCGGCCTGGACGATCTGCTTCGCACCGCCCTCGATGAACCCATTCCCGGCGGCGCCCGCTTCGCTTACATCTTCGGCTCGGGTTTGTTATTCATTTTCATTTCGCAGGTAATCACCGGAATATTTCTTGCTCTGTACTATGTGCCCTCTGCCGATCACGCGCACACTACTGTCGCATACATTACAAAAGCGGTAACGGCCGGCTCTTTTCTTCGCAGCCTTCACGCCTACGGGGCAAGCGCGATGGTGGTTGTGTTGTTCCTTCACCTATCGCAAACCTACATTTACGGGGCCTATAAAGGACGGCGCGAACTTCTCTGGCTCTCTGGATGCATGCTTTTCGGTTTGGTTCTGGCGATGGCCTTCACTGGGTATCTTCTTCCTTGGGACCAACGAGCTTATTTTGCCACCGCAGTAGGAACCAATGCCGTCAGCGAAGTTCCCTGGATTGGCGAGAGCATGAAGCGCCTGATGCGCGGCGGCACCGAGATGGGAACCCTCACCATCTCGCGATTTTTCGTGGCCCATGTGTTTTTTGTTCCGGCTTTGATTTTCGCGCTCCTCGCATCTCATATTTTTTTATTCCGCAAAGCTGGCGCGGCGGGACCAGTTAGCGAAGACCCTTACCACCCGAAGCAAAAGGCGGAACCCTTCTATCCGCGCCAGGTCTTGATGGATCTCTCACTGACGGCATTATTGATCGCTGGGCTCGGCTTGCTATGCTTTTTCGTGCCCATGCAGTTGGGTCCAGCCGCGAACCCGGCCGACGCGCAATACGTGCCACGTCCCGAGTGGTACTACCTGCCGATATTTCAGTGGCTCAAATATTGGCATGGTTCGGCAGCGATCGTTGGCGTGCTCATAATTCCAACGGTCGTGGTTCTGGCAATCCTCGCAATTCCGTTTCTTGATCGCAGCGTCGAAAGGCGCCCGTGGAAACGCCCGATTGCAATGGGAGCGTACGCATTCGTAGTGTTCGCGCTTGTTGGATTGGGTTTGCGCAGCCAGTATTTGGACCGCCATGCCAATGGAGTCGCACAGCAATTGGCGAAACAGCGAGCCGAGGAGGACGCTTACGCGCGCAAGCCATTCGAGCCGGAGCTTTCTTCCGCGTCCCTCATTGCTATAAATGGGACGCTCGCTGATCCGCTGGCCGCCAAAGGGAAAACGATATTCGAAGAGCACTCCTGCAACGCGTGCCATGGAGATAATGGAGTAGGCACAGCCGCCGCTCCGGCCCTGATCGGCCTCTCGACAAAACTCGATTCCGCTCAAGTCGCCGAACTATTCAAACATCCCACAGCGAAGATGACCGCTGGCGGCATGCCCCCCATTGATCTTCCTCCGGACGAGTTGAAAGCCTTAATCGCGTATGTGGAAAGTTTGAAATAGCCGAGCCGCGGCGGAGGAATACGAGCGGCCCCGCGAATCAACAACAGTTGCTTTTCACGCGGTACTGATTTGACGGTCGGGTCCCTACTTCTCAAGGCCGAGCAAACGAGCCTTCACTTCAAGTCCGCCAGCGAAGCCCGTAAGTTTTCCTGACGATCCGATCACGCGATGGCAAGGCACGATAATTGAAATCGGGTTTCTTCCGTTCGCAGCGCCAACGGCACGCGAAGCTTTCGGGTTTCCTAACTGCTTTGCAAGCTGTCCATAACTTCTCGTCTCTCCAAACGGTATGGTAAGTAACGCTCCCCACACGTCTTTTTGGAAGCGAGTGCCTCTGATATCAAGAAGAACCGAGAAGGTTTTGCGTTTCCCGGCGAAGTATTCACCAAGCTGCCGCTCCGTCTCCACGATGACGGAATGGTGTTCATTGGCAATCGGTTCGCTAAGGCGGACGCGACGCGGACTGTCGTCTTCCCAAAGGATGGCTACCAAGCCCTTGTCACTCGCAACGATTTTCAGCTTTCCGACGGGCGTGTTGGTAATCTTGTAGAAGAGACTCATAAAGCTTTCCTTTCTTTACCAAATGCGTTGGACTTGTAACTCTGAGATGCTCCAGCCGACGGTCAATGTGAAACACACAGCTGCCTACCGGGGAGCGCTACTCTCGGCAGCCCAGAGATGTTGTGCTGCATAGGCGCGCCACGGTCGCCAGGATTCGGCGCGACTCAACAGGTTTGCTGACGTTCCTTTCTTTCCATCCATGGAAGCCACGCTGCGGAGTAATCCGAGGTCAGTTGCGGGAAAAGCGTCAGTCTCTCGTATCGCCCGAAGAGCAATATATTGCGCGGTCCATTCGCCAATTCCCTGAATTGCTCGCAGCCGGGTGACTGCCTCCTGAACGCTGCTGAGCGCACGGAATAAATTTGGATCGGCCAGTGCCGCCTCCGAGATCGCTTTCAATGCCGTTAACCGTGCGCCCGGCATGGCCAGTCCGAGGTGGTCCGCCGAGGCGATCTGCTGTGCTGTTGGAAATACGTGAGACAAGTTTGGATGAACAAGAAAGGGCTTCGGGACAACGCGGCCGTGTAACGCCACGAGTTGGCCCGCCAATCGGCGCGCGCCAACTACACTGATTTGCTGACCCAGGACTGCCCGCACAGCTATTTCAAAGCCATCCCAACCGCCGGGAGCCCGCAGTCCCGGACGCTTCGCCACCAATGGCGCGAGCACCGGATCGCTCGACAGATGACTGTCAATCGTCTCGATGTCAGCTCCGAGATCAAATAAGCGCCGTACCCTGGCAACGATCGCCGGCAAAAGCCTGACATCTGGGAAGCGGATACTCACAGCAAGACTCTGCCGCTCTGGAAGGTGAGAGACTTCTATGCTTCCCATTTTTCCGTCTACTTCGACCGTGCGCAGATAGCGTCCGTCTTGCACAATTTCCACACCCGCAATCGCCCGCGCTCTCAAAAAGTCGAGCATACAGTTCCAGTCGTACGGCGGACGGTAGCGAAGCCGCAGTATGACTTCCTTTTCTGCGCTTCTCGCGGTGCTCTTTCTCCGTAAGGCGCTGGGAGGACGAAGGAACAGCTTGAGAAACGTTTCGTTGAATCGCCGCAAGCTACTGAATCCCGCAGCCATGGCAATTTCGGTCATTGGCAATCGCGTTTCATGGATGAGCTGCTTCGCAAATAAAACTCGTCGTGTTTGCGCAACCGAAATAGGCGATGCACCCAAATGCTGGAGGAATAAGCGCCGCAATTGACGCCCTCCCAGACCCAAGCGCTCCGCCAACTTTTCAACGCCATCCCGTTCGCCATCCAGCGCGCCTTCGGCGATAAGAGCTAAGGCGCGAGAGACCGTATTCGAAGTGCCACGCCACGAAGCGAAGTCCGGGGCTGTCTCCGGTCGGCAGCGAAGGCATGGACGGAATCCGGCATCCTGCGCGGCTGCGGCCGAACCGAAGAATTTGCAATTCTCAAGTTTAGGAGTACGCGCCGGACATACAGGGCGACAGTAGATACCCGTAGATGTGACGCCGACGAACATCAGACCATCAAAACGGGAGTCCCTGCTCTGCAAAGCGCGATAACAGACTCGAAGGTCGGGCAGCTCCATGTTTGGATTTTCGCACTCGCCCCAGAGATAAACTAGCGGTTTTCGGACATGATCATTTTCGGGTATTGCTGAATGTTAGAGGAGACTCGCACTCACTCATGTGCAGTCCGGCGTTTTAAAACGCCCTCGTGGACCGAAAGTCGGCCCTTCGCGGGTCTACACAAAGTAAACTTGCTCGGATAGTGGTCCGCAAGGGAGAAATTTGTTTAGACTGAGCCACTACCAAACCGTCATTCGGCCATTTCGAAGTGCTTCAGATTGGTGCGCCCGCTGTGGTCGCTCATTGCACCCACGATGTCCAGCGCCAACGAGAGCGAGTTGCGCCCTGATTCAAGCGAAACAACGGGCTTCGATCTTTCCCGCACACATTCCAGGAACGATCTCAATTCGGCATGAAGCGGTTCCTCTGCCACGACGGCAGGCTTTGCGACGTTGATTTGCGGATTGACCGACGGGTTTCCGAAATCGCGTCCTTCTTTTCCCAGGCTGAAAACCATTACATCCTGCCGCGCGTAGTCAACAGAAACATATTGCTGTGGCTGGAAGAAGCGGAGTTTTCGAACCCGTTCCGTAGAAACCCGGCTTGCCGTGAAGTTGGCCACGCAGCCGGATTCAAACTCGATTCGAACGTTCGCGATATCCACTTTGTCAGACAGAATTGGCAGGCCTACGGCGCGAATTTCACGCGCCGGCGAATTTACCAACGATAGAACTACATCCAGGTCGTGGATCATCAGGTCAAGAACAACATCCACATCAAGCGAGCGCGATGTAAAAACGCTCAACCTATGCACTTCGAAAAACATCGGCTTCGTAACTAAAGGTACCGTAGCTCGCACTGCGGGATTGAATCTCTCCAAATGGCCAACCTGCGCTATCCGTCCGGATTTCTGAGAGATTTCGATTAATTCGTTGGCCTCGACTACAGAAGTCGCCACCGGCTTTTCAATGAGAACGTCTATCCCCGCTTCCATCAATGCCCCGGCTACTTCGCGATGCTGCGTAGTTGGGACCGCGACAGAAGCCGCCTGGACTTCGCTGTGCGTACTGATTAACTGGTCAACGGAGCCAAATCCGCGGCAGCCAAATTCTCGCGCTACCGCATCGGCGCGCGATATGTCAGGGTCCGCGACGCCAACCAGCCGCACGGATTCATCCTGTTTCGAAAGCTCGTGATACACGCGCGCGTGGTTGCGCCCAAACGCTCCTACTCCGATAACAGCAACGTTAATAGTCTCTTTGCTTTTCAGAATGCATGCTCCTTGGACAGGATTATTATTCTACTCAAGCCTTCTTCAATATTGCCATTTGTCCCGCGTGATAAAGCGCGTGCTGAACCGCTCCGTGCAGCATGAAGTAAATGTCGTAATCCTTGCCAGAAAACAGTTTCAGATAAACACATCAAAGCTCATCCTCTAAAACCGTTTGGACAGGCTGCGGAAAGACTCATCCCACCCGGGCCCTTCCCCTTTCGCACAATCTCCGTATTTTTTCAGCCTGTTTCAGCCGCTCCGTAACTCTTTCCGCAGGCTGTTTCAGTCAGCCACGATTGCAATGCCAGCCTCATTTGCAGCTGAAACAATCGCTTCGGCTCCGTCTATCAACAAACACTTTCCCGCATCGAGCGCGAGACATTTCGCCCCGGCTCTCTGCATTACCTCAATCGTTCTAACTCCCACAATCGGCACATCAAAACGCATATCCTGGTCAGCCTTTGAGACCTTTACCACCGTCAATTCTCTGCTTAAGAACGATTGATCGAGTGAACCGCCCAATTCGAGTGACGCCATCAGTTGTCCAGCCCGTTCAATTGTAGCGTCAGTACCCTCCATTGCCTCGATCGCTACACACGCATTTTCTGCAATGACCACTGTTTGTCCCACATTGAAATGTGTAAGAGGACGGGCAACGGCACGGCCATACTTAATATTTTTCATCTCCGGCTCGGAGGGGGAGCGCTGCGTCAAAACTCCGGGCTTGGCAAGAAGCGGTTCAAGAAGCGATGTCGAGTTTTCGAGAACGATGCCTTCATCGGCCAGGACTTTCGCCACCGCTCCTAATAATGAATCAGTGTTGCGGGTTCCTAGCGAAAGCAAAAGTTTAGCAAGTCTCCAGTCCGGTCGAATGGCGGAAAAAATCTGCTTATGCTTCACCTGTCCGGCCATGACCGCGCGAGTCACGCCTTCGCGGCGGAAAGTTTCGATGAGCTTGGAAAGCTCTCCGAGTGAAAGCCAGTGCACGGTAGCGCCGCGGGATTCGATCTCCGGAGAAGTTTCCTCTTTGATCGCGGCGACCACAACTTCATAGCCCTGCGCTCGCGCAGCATCCAGCACGAGGAACGGAAAGCGTCCGTTGCCCGCGATGATGCCGAGTTTGGGTCGTAGGGTCAACCAGAGAGATTGTAACTAAATCACCTCGTGTGGGTCGGACACTCTTGTCCGACTGGGAATCGTCACAATGCCAATGTTCGTCCGTCACAGATTTTAGCTAGGAACTGGATTACAAAGTCAAAGTCAAAAGCGTCGGACAGGAGTGTCCGACCCACACGGGCATGCGAACTCCTCTGGAGCGGATGTACGACTACCGGCGCATGTTGCCGCATTATCAGAAGGCTGGGCGGGCACTTTTCGTTACGTTCTGCAAGTTAATGCCACCGCCGTTCATTGCCGAAGCCCGCGATGTAATTCTCCAGCACTGTCTGCACGATGACGGCAAACGTTACTTGCTCCATGCCGTCGTTGTCATGCCAGAACATGTTCATCTTCTGCTGAGTCCTCTGCTGGATGAAGAAGGGTGGTCTTGCGGCCTACCGGCAATTCTGAAGTTGATCAAAGGCTCCTCAGCCCGAAGCGTCAACAAACTGCTCGGTTCCGGCGGCTCTGTGTGGCAAGAGGAGTCTTTTGATCATCTTCTGCGTTCGCAAGAGAGTCTGGAAGAAAAGCTGGAGTACATTCGTCAGAATCCAGTAAGAAGAGGCCTGGCAAAAAAGCCAGAAGACTACCCCTGGCTCTGGGTGGAGCAAGGCCCCAGATAAGGCAATGCCTGTGTGGGTCGGACACTCCTGTCCGACGCCTTTGACTTTGGTGTTGCACTTAACCTAACCCAGTTCCAGAAGAGCCCGGCTGGATGAGCTGTATCGGCGGCTGTCGGACAGAGTGCCCGCCTAGGTTGGGAATCATGACAATCCAATGTTCACATGTCCAGACTTTACCCAGTGAATTGGAGTACAGAGTCAAAGTCAAAGGCGTCGGACAAGAGTGTCCGACCCACACGGGCATATCACGGTTTAGTTGCGCGGCCCTCGAAAAAAGACTGGGCTTGGAGCAGCTTTCGCCATTATGCAAATGGTGGTCTGGGACGAGTAGAAATCGAGTCCCACCGCACAGGGCGACGCAGAGAGCAGGCCGGTATCTTTCCGACCGTGCGGGAGTGTCCAGCCGCGTAGCAGGCCCGCCGAGCAGCACAGCGCTTTGATCGGTACCTTCAAGGCCGCTTGAACTTCAACACAGGATGCGTGTCTTTAGTACAGCGGCGATAAGTTTCCCAACCATCCCCACCGTGAACCTTCAGTTCATCTTCGCTGATTACCTGATAATGCGAGTCCTTTGTAATAAAAGTTCCTGGCTTTCCGCTATCAGCATCGCCACATCCTCCCGGACCACAGAATACAACTGAGTACTTTCCATCGGGATCATGACGGATGATTTGCAGTCCAAATGCATTGTCGCAATCCGTTTTCCAGAACCCAGTGAAATCTTTTGATGTATCAGCCTCGCCGGGATAATCCTGTTCTGCAAGCTTTTTACGAACGTCAGAAACTGTCTTGTAGTTCGTGGTTGCCGGGGCCGCGCTGTAGTCGTAATAAGTCGAGTTCTGCTGCTTGCGCGTCTGAACGCCGACGCCGAAAAGGGTCCAAGAGTCAAGGGCCAACTGATCATCGAGTCTCGCATTCTTGGAGTTGGACAGAGTGCCGACGAGACTTATGACACTCTCGTTCCTGCCGCCAGCGTCTCGTTTGTCGATTTTTGAGGTAAGAGTGAGCTCATACTGAATCACGTCAGCTTGGGCGGCCTTGACTACACCGACTACGTGCCAGGGCGGTTGGATCATTCCGCCAGCGCTTGGAGTCGCGATTTGAATGCCAGTCTTACCGTCTGCGTAGTCGATAATTTGTGCGAATTTCACGGTAGAGGGGCCCTCTGGGAGGACGCGAGCAAGCAGCTTAGTCACAAGCTGCAGTTCCAGCACGACGGCATCCATTGCATCGATTTCGTAACCGGGTTCCACTATTGGTCCCTGAACCGCCATGACCCGGCCGCCGATCATAAGGAGTTTCCCTTTGACCACCTTGCCGGTCTTAGAGGTTTCCACGCTAACTTGAATATCGTTCGCTTCCTTGTCGAACTGTCCTTGCCAAAATGAGTACCCGGAATCCCCCGGCGTGGTCATCTTGAGCGTGAAGTTGTTGAAGTCCTGCCACGCGGTCGGCTTCCCACAAGGATCGGTGCAATTTTCCTGCTGCGCGCAGCAAACGCCGACGATGACAAAACAAAAGAGGAAGACAGATCGAGTACTGCCGCGGCCTGCGTTTTTCATATTAAACACATTATCCGCCAGCGGCGGTGATTGCAGACAACCGATGCGCGCGTCAAAAGGTTACTTCCGTGCGATTCGCGAATCGAGAACAGGCAGTTGCACCACTTCACTTAATCACTCCCCGCTCACTCGCCTCAATAAACCGGATCAGCATCTCCACGTCTTCGCCTCGATCGTGCTCTGACTTCAACTTTTCCAGCGCCTGGGTGGTGTTCAGTTTCGACGCCAGCAGGACCTTGTAGGCATGGTGAAGCTTGCGGATGCGATCTTTGGTGAAACCACGGCGCTCGAGGCCGGTGGCGTTCAGTCCGTAGGCGTGGGTGTCGCGGGCGGCGACGGTCTTGGAAAATGGAAGCACGTCGCGAGTGATGGTGGTTCCTCCTCCGATAAATGAATGAGCGCCGATGCGCACAAAATGATGCACCGGACAAAGCGCGCCCACCGTGGCCCACTCTTCCACGATGACGTGTCCGCCCAAGGTCGCGGCGTTGGCAAGGATTACGTGGTCTCCAATTTGGCAATCGTGGGCTACGTGCGCGTAGGCCATGATTAGCGTGTGATTGCCGATGCGCGTCAAGCCACCGCCCTTGACCGTCCCGCGATTGATGGTCACAAATTCGCGAATTACGTTGTGATCGCCGATTTCAAGGCACGTCGGTTCGCCGCCATACGAAATATCCTGAGGGGGCAATCCAATGGATGAGAAGGGAAAGAGAGAATTATATTTTCCGATTTTCGTCGGCCCTTGGATCGCGACGTGCGAATGCAGCGTACAGCGCTCTCCGATTTCGACGTCGGGACCGATGACGCAATAGGGGCCGACGTTGCAGGAAGGATGGATTGCTGCGCGCGGATCAATGATGGCGGTGGCGTGTATGTTCATTAAGATTGCGTGGGACAGCCGCCCCCGGCTGTCCGTGGGCCGCAGGCCCAGGTGTTGCGTGACAAAAAACTTGTCGAGCTTCGCTCGACTTGGACCCTTCGACTTCGCTCAGGGCAGGCTCGCAGGAGTGCCCGTCCCCACACAATTTCATGCGGGTGTGGGACCGGGCTCGGCGGACTGACTTTTCATGCGCGTTCTGGCCACCAAACGGCAACTGATCGTGGCCTCGGCCACTTTTTTGTCCTCCACGTAGGCGATGCCCTCCATCCGGCCGCCGTCGCCGCGCCACACTTTCACGTTGACCTCGATCCGCAGCGTGTCGCCGGGAACCACAGGGCGGCGGAAGCGGGCGCGTTCAATTCCGGTGAAGAGCACAATCTTTTCCTGGCGGTCCTCGAACTCACTGAGCAGCAGCACTCCGCCGGCCTGCGCCATGGCTTCTACGATCAACACGCCGGGCATTATCGGAAGATTGGGAAAGTGTCCGGCAAAGAAATGCTCGTTGATGGTGACATTCTTGATAGCCACAATCCGCTTCTCGCGGGTCAGTTCCACGATCCGGTCAATCAGCAGAAATGGGTAACGATGCGGCAGGATCTTGAAAATGTCATGAATATCCAGCGTGGTGCGCGGAGCTGGAGTTTCCACTGCCGTCTGATGATTGTCGGTCATTCTGAGTATGCCGGTCCGTCAGGAATGAAGATTATACTGTACGGCGCGGCTAGGAGTTGTTCGTAACGCGCCCGTACGCCGAACAAAAATGAAGAAAAAGAGTACTCATAGCAAGTCATTGGGCAATGCCGCGCCAAAAGACGCGAGGGAGTGCCTTTGCTACTTCGAGGAGCGACAAAACGAAATCGTGGAGACCATCCAACGGCTGGTCGAGATCGAATCCCCCAGCGACATTAAGCAGGCGGTTGACCGTCTGAGTACGGTCGTGGCCGGCAGGTTCGACGCGATCGGCGGAAAAGTAAAGTTTCATTCCGCGCAGAAGTTCGGGAACCATCTTCAAGTGGACTTCAGCGGTCATGCCTCCGGTAAGCCAGTGCTGCTGCTGGGACATCTCGACACGGTGTACCGGCTCGGCGCCATTTCAAAGATGCCCTGCCGCATTGCCGAAGGCCGGGTTTGGGGACCGGGCGTGCTCGACATGAAGTCGGGGATTGCGCTAATGCTGCATGCGCTAGAAGCCTTGAGAACTTGGCACGGTAACCGCTTACTGAGGCCCATAACAGTTCTGTTGGTTTCCGACGAAGAAGTGGGCAGCGAATCCTCCAGAAAGATTACAGAAAATCTCGCCCGTCAATCCGCGGCCGTACTCGTGCTGGAACCAGCTTATGGACTCAAGGGTGCGCTGAAAACGGCCCGAAAAGGAGTCGGCGAATACGGACTCAAGATCACCGGGAAGGCAGCCCATTCAGGCCTGGATTTTGAAAAAGGCGAGAGCGCAGTAATCGAGTTGGCAAACCAGATTCTCGCGATTTCAAACATGGTTGATTTGAAGCGCGGCATAACACTAAACGCAGGCATCGTCCGCGGGGGCACGCGGTCCAATGTCATTCCCGCAGAGGCTTCGGCTTTCATTGATGTGCGGGTTCCCACCATGAAGGATGCCGCAGCAATTGACAAGAAACTTCGCAACTTGAGGCCGGTGAATCCCCATTGCAAGATTGAAGTGTTGGGAGCGATAAACCGCCCTCCCATGGAACGCAATGCCAGAATCATCGGTCTTTACAAAAAAGCTTCTCACATCGCTAAAGAACTGGGCTGGAACCTTGACGAAGCCGCAGTCGGCGGTGGCTCCGACGGAAATTTCACCGCAGCGTTGGGAATCCCCACACTCGACGGCTTGGGTGCCGTTGGCGAAGGTGCCCATGCCAATCATGAGTCAGTCGTGATTGCAGAACTGCCGCGACGGGCGGCGCTATTGGCGCGATTGATCGAAACGACCTGAACGTGTGGCGCAGACCTGCCCTGAGCGCAGTCGAATGGGGCCCTCGCCCGCGAAGGCCAGGAACCTCTTTACTCTTTGAGCCGTGCAGCCTAGAATTTTGACAGTAAGCGTCGCAACGGGAGGAAATCATGGGTGAAGGTCTATTTCAGCCGATGCACATTTTGCTGATCATTGGAATCGCCCTCTTGATCTTCGGCCCCAGCAAATTTGCCGGACTAGGCAAGGGCCTCGGCGAAGGCATCAAAAATTTCAAGTCAGCCCTGAAAGACGACGAGAAAAAGCCAGAGCAGAAATCTTAATCGCGCCCAGCATAGATTCGGCGACTCAGATTACGCCGTGCTTCCGCAACATCCGATAAACCAGCGACACTGGCAATCCCACCACATTGAAATAATCTCCTACAATCCTCTGAATCCAGCGCGAAGCCATGCCTTGGATGGCATAGGCTCCGGCTTTATCGGAAGGTTCGCGCGTCGCCACGTATTGCCGAATGTCCTCATCGCTTAAAGTTGACATGGATACAAGCGTGCGCTCAGAGCGGACATCTTGAAAAGCAGGCGCCAAGTCTGGGCTACCCGGCGCGGCACCCACAAGGCACACGCCGGTAATCACCTCATGACTTCGGCCAGACAGCAATCGCAACATCCGCTTCGCATCTTCCTCGTCGCGTGGCTTTCCTAATATCTCACCGTCAACAACCGCAATTGTGTCCGCTCCCAACACAACTTCAGTTGGACGCCGCTGAAAAACCGCCCGCGCCTTCTGCAAGGCCAATCGTTCAGCGCATGCTTGTGGGGATTCTCCAGCAATTAGGTTTTCAACGATGTCCGCCGCCTGCACGGTGAACGCAATTCCTGCGTTGCGAAGAAGTTCCTGGCGGCGCGGAGAAGCGGAAGCTAGTACGAGCATCTCACCGCAATTTTACCGGAGACATTAATTGCTGCCCACATGCCCACGCACGGATTCAATCAGCTTCGCGGAATCGTAGCCGATTCCATCTTTGAAAACAGTTTCCACATTCTCGATGTCACTAATATTTTTTGAGGGATCTCCCTTGATCACCACCAGGTCCGCCTGTTTCCCAGGCGCAATCGTCCCGATGCGGTCGGACTCTCCCAGATACTGCGCGCCATTAGCGGTCGCGATGTGTATGGCTTCCAGTGGAGTGAATCCAGCCTCTACCAGAAGCTCGATCTCGCGCTGGTCGCCAAAACCGGCAATCACCCCGCCCATGCCCGTGGGATCGAGTCCCGCAAGCAGCACCCCACCGGCCTTCGCGAACGCTCGCTCGAATTCCATTTCCTTCTGAAATGCCGCCGTCCATGGCGAGACTTCAGAGCCGTAGCGTTTGCGCAGCGAGGCCGGGTCCGCCGAACGGACTTTGTTGGCCAGAAATTCCGCCTGCGCCTCAGGCGACAAAGCATCTATAACCCTCTGCTGTATTGAAGGGCGCCCGGGAACGAACATCTCAAAAACCGGCAGCGTGGAGGTCACTGCAACGTGCCGCCGCACCAGATCAAGAATCATGTCGCGCACCGGCCCGGACTGCACGTCCAGTTTGGAGAGAAATTCCGTGCCCTTCGGATCGTCACGGCAGGTGTCCACCTTTTTCCATGGGAAAAATTCGGTATCCACCAACAGCCCATGTTCCAGATCGTCAATACCAAGCGCAGCCGCTTCGCGAAAGCCGATAGTACAAAGATGGCCAGTGACTTTTGCGCCGCGTTTATGTGCGGCAATGACAGCCGCCGAAAGCTCGCCCGGCGTGATGAACATATAGGCTTTGAAATTGTCCACGCCCTCATCCAGCCAGTAGTTGACTGTCTTCGTGGCATCGTCCGGTCCCGCAAGCGGATGCATCTGTAGCGCCCAAGTTCCTGCGCCTTCCAGGTAAGGGCCGGTCACGTGGATGTGCGGCCCAGCCATTTCACCGGCATCAATTTGTTGCTTGAGATGGAGATCGGTGTAAGGCTCGACCGACCCAGTAGTTCGAATGGTAGTGACGCCAGCCGCCAAATACAGCCGCGGAAAGCTGTAACCCATCTCGCCATACATTCTTCCGCCCACCGGGTAAAACATGTGGTCATGCATGCCCACCAGCCCGGGAATCACCGTTTTTCCGCTCAGATCGAGCACCCGCGCATCTTTTGGAATGTTCGCTGAAGCGGCGTCAGTAACCGACGCGATTTTTCCCCCGAAGAGAACTACAGTCTGATCTTCTCGCGCGGCCGTACCCGTGCCATCAATCACTCGCACGTGAGTCAGAGCCACCGTGGGCGCATCTACCGTGACGAATTCGCGCGCTTCCGGCGAAAGTTTTTGGGCGTAGACGAGTTGGTTTGCGAGAAACAACAGGCAGGCCACAACGGAAAGCTTACGCATGTCTCCCTCCCGAATATGCAGGACTGGATTGTACCGCCGACGTTGATGAAGTTACGCCCTGACCAGCTCAATGCGGTTGTCGGACGGATCGCGAATATAGCATCAGATTACGCTATTGATTGTTTTCGTGAAGTACCACTACGTCCGAAGCGCTCTGGCTGTGGAGCACGGCCAGCATTTTGCGATCCTGAGACCAATGGAATCCGGCAATTAGTCCGGAAGTGAATTTCGTGATCTGGCGGCCCGCTGAACCATCCAGCGGCTGCCTCCAAAGATTCGCAGTTCCCTTCTCTCGAATAACATAAATGACAGACCTTCCATCCGGCGCGAATCTCGCGCCTCCGGTGTAGACGGAACCGGCCGCAATACGCGGATCAGGATCCAGCAATCGAGGGGCGGATCGTGCATCTAAATCAACGATCGCAAGTTTGGCGTGTGACGGGTGGGCAGAGACACCCTGGACGTCGGCCATTAAAATCAACTGTCGGCCGTCCGGAGAAAAATCAACGCATCCTAATACTTGATAGGCGTTCGGTATGTCACTTCCTGGTACGACCTCCGGACGCCCCCCCTCAATTGGTACTCGCGTTAGCGTCCGCAGGCTGTCAATGTAATAAACCCATTTGGAGTCCGGGGAGCAGGACGGAGAAGTATCGTGGGATCCGCCCCCCAACTGCTTAGGGAACGACCCATCAGAATTTATTCTCCAAATGGTCTCGCCATCTGTTCCCGAACGGTAGGCCCAGTTCACAAGAATGTACCCGTTCTGACAGCGGGCCAGACTCAGGACTGCGGCGTGCGGATCGCTGCTTATCGCTTTTTCTTTCACACCATTGACCGCGGCAAGAAACATATGCGAACCATCCGAAACGATGAGTCTCCCATCCGTTGTCCAATCAAAGGCGCTCACATCCTGGACCGCAGAAAGTGGTGCGGCAATCATCGCGGTGTTGCGGGAGGGGTGCGAGAAGAGATCCAGAGTGTTCGTTGTCTTCACCTGAACCGTAGCGGCAGTCTTCTGATCCGCTGAAAGCGTTAGAGTGAAGTAGCTGTTGGTATCGCGTGTAATCGGGTACAGTTTGCCATTGGCAAGAGAGACTTCGCCAACCTGCGGATTGCCAAAATTAGGGCCTTTCTCCGCGTGCAGGAGCATCAGCCACCGGTCGCCGCGCAACCAACTTATTTCAAAAGTCAGAGAGTTGGAGAGTCGTTCCTGAATGCTGAGGTGTTTACTGGATAAGTCAAATACCCGGATAATGCCGGGCTGATCTGCCATTTTCGCATAGCTGTATGCAATGGTCTTCCCATCGCTCGACCAAGCGGCAAACGGGGGATAGGCTTCATTACCGAAACCCTCGATCTGGTGGACTGCCAATACCGTCTCGTCGCTCCCATCAGGATTTGCCGAGAGCGTGCGGTATTTTCCATTTTCTGGGTCATTGGCACGCACGTAGGAAATTCGTTTGGCGTCGGGGGAGGATGCTATGTCACTGTCAACATCACGCGCAATCAACTGCGGGGTACCACCTAAAACAGGCAAACGATAAGCATCCCACTCGCTGCCAATACTATTGATCAATTGGCGGAAATACACATAGTTCCCGTCCGGAGAAAATTCCAGGCCCTTATAACGGACAAGGGATGGCGCGACGATCTGGGCATCACTTCCGGTCACAATATTGCGCAGGCGAAGACTTTCCAAACCGTTTTCAGTGTCGCTGTGCAGAATATATTTTCCGTCCGGCGAGATTGCAGCAACTCCTGCTCTGCCGGTGTTGGTGATTTGCGTGACTGTGAAATCGCCGAAGGGACGTGGAGGAGTTTGGTTCAAAATCCAATGGATTTCAATTCCTCCGGCCACAAGTAAGATCAATACCAGAGCGACCATCAAACCCTTAACCGGTGTAGCGATAGCTCGCAATGCTGAATGCGGTCTAGTAACTTGAGCGGCGGTCGCCGGAGAGGGTCCCGGCCCCCGGTCCAGGATCTGAGGGTCCTGGTGGGAAGAAACTCTATTGCCCGGCAAACCTTGCGCAGCCGGGGTAGATTGCTGAATTGACCGCTCAGGCGAAGGCATTATCTCCTGGACGGCTGCGATAAAGCGGTATCCCTTGCCGGTAACCGTTTGCACGAAGCGCGGTTGTTCCACGTCGTCCCGAAGTAACTGCCGTATCTTACTGATGGCGCCGTTAATGCTATTGTCTGTGTCGAGAAAGACGCCCTCTCCCCATATTCGGTCAACAATCTCCTGACGCGTTATAAGTTCCCCTCTACGCTCAACCAGAAAAAAAAGTATGTCCCTTGGAATAGGTTTTAATTTCAGGGGAATTCCCGCCGAGCGCAACTCGTAGGCGCGGAGATCCAACTCAAAATCGTCCCCGAATCGGAGGAATTCCGGAATTTCAGGAGACTTCGAATACACGGTAAAGATACCCCCCAGGACGGGAGGATTTTATCGCACTTCCGCCTTCTTGAGAGCAATCCCATTAATGCCAATAAGTTAGGCGGTAATAAAAGAACAATAAAACGATAAGGACTGAGCTATTGCCAAAAAGCCGAGACGCCATCACCATGCTCGACGGGTAAGCTTCCAGCAAATGGGGGAAGCAACTGCCTGAAGCAAGCCAACCCTTTCAAACGTGCCTACTCGAAATTCAAAGGGAGGACTGTTATGTCTGTCACATCGAAGTCCGCATCCGTGGTCACGAAGCTACGCCGTCAGGTCAAGGGCGGTAGCCGTTCGAAGTTACGCAGGAGCGCTTTTCTCTGCCTTCTAACGCTCTCGGTTCTTGCCACCGGTTCCGCCATCGCCGACATTTATCTCCCGAATCTATTCCCGTTTTTCAATGCCACCGGCTTGTCGGCGACTTACAGCAGCACGGGAAGGGTGGACCTGAGCGGTCCATTCTTTCAAAGCCTCGGGACGAACGGGCGGACCTGCGGAACTTGTCACGCGCCCAGCGACGGTTTCGGGTTGAGCGCAGCAGATGCAAGATTCAAGTACATAATCAGCCGTGGTAAAGACCCGTTATTTTCTCAGGTGGACGGTTCAACGTGTCCCACCGGTGAGGTTGACAGTAGCCTATTGGTGAACAACGGACTCTTTCGCATCGGCCTTGCTGTTCCTCCTAATGCTACCGATCCATCCCCCGCGCAATATACGATCACTGCCGTTCAAGATCCATATGGTTGTGCGCTGACTGTAAATGCGCAAGGACAACAAATCGCTTCCGTCTATCGGCGGCCTTTGCCAACCACAAATCTGGGCTTCCTAAGCGCAGTCATGTTCGATGGCCGCGAATCACTCACCAACCCACTGAATAATAAACAGACCTTCGCGGCGAACTTGAATGCTGATCTGACGCAGCAGGCCATAGACGCCACATTGGGCCATGCGCAGGCTAATGAGGCTCCCACACCGGCGCAGCTCAGTCAGATTGTGAAGTTTGAGTTTTCGCTAAACTCGGCGCAATTGTTCGATTTCGCGGCCGGGGATCTGTCGAAGAGGGTAAATGGAGGGCCGCGGTTCCTGTCTGCGCAATCATACTATCCAGGCATCAACGATTCTCTGGGAGCGGATCCACAGGGTAAGCCATTCACTCCGAATGTGTTCACGCTCTATAAATTTTTCGAGAACTCGCGAAATCCGCAGCAAGCTTCAATCGCACGCGGAGAGGAGATATTTAACACTCAACCTCTCACAATAAGCGATGTACCCGGACTAACCACCGGTAACCAGCAGATTGCCGGAACCTGCACCACTTGTCATGACACCTTCAACGTGGGCAATCATTCATTCTCCCTCCCCCTGGACATCGGAAATAGCCATTCCGCGACCTACGAGACGGATGCCAATATCTTAGCGGCGCTGAATCAGTTACAGACGCCGAGAGTTCCTGTATTCGAGTTAGTTTGCACGCAAGGGCCCTTGGCCGGTAACACTTACTACACCTCCGACCCCGGGAAAGCCTTGATCAGCGGACAATGCAGCGATATCGGCAGGGGCAAGGGATTGATCTTGCGAGGTCTGGCGGCACGGGCTCCGTACTTTCACAATGGAGCCGCGGCCAATCTTACGGAAGTGGTGAAATTCTATAACCAGCGCTTTCAGATGGAGTTGACCCATGACCAAATGCGGGACTTGGTCAACTTCCTGCAAACGCTTTAATAGTTTTAGCAATAGCAGAGGAGAAGATCTGCGGGGTAAAGAGGTTTCAGATCGAGTCGGGGAATTTTGGGCAGCGGCTCAGATTGCCTCGGTAGCAGAAAACCAATCAACCACGAACGGCACGAAGGCATACGAAGGCCAGTTTCGACGGTTTCCTTCGTGCAACTTCGTGCCCTTCGTGGTTGATTGGTTTCGCAACTGACCCAATACCCTAGCGTGGCTGGCCCACCTTTACGTTTTTTTTGTAAAGGTCGGAATTCATGCCAACTTCGAACGCCTTTTGAAGGAATCAGAACCTCTACGCCAGCGGTAAGCTGGCCCCAAAACTATGCAACCCGGCCCTCCTCCATTTTCTTGTCAAGTACCTAGGAAGTACATGATCCTCGTAAGTCGTTCAGAACGCCCCTAATATAGTGTCGTCCACCGTGGCGCATTTACCCCCTTCAACCTGCTATGCTTGAAATATAGTGAATTTTAACCACGCGGCTCCCTTTGGGGCCGCGTTTTTTATTGGAGTGAAGGTATTCATGGAAATTACTGGAGCGAGTATCAAACAACCCAAACAGCGAGGAGAGTGGGCAGAATTGCGCTTCATGGCTCGCGCATCCGAGCATGGACTCTCCGTCAGCAAACCGTGGGGAGACAGTTGCCGCTACGATTTTATTGTCGAACACGCCGGGAAGTTCGTGCGCGTTCAGGTCAAATCTACGGTCTGCCAGAAACGGAATTCATATGCATACCATGTGAATGGCCGGCCTTACACCAGGGAGCAAATTGATTTCGTCGCCGTCTATATCATCCCGAAAAACATTTGGTTCATTTTTCCCGCAGAGGTCATTTTGAAGTGCACCAGAAACGTGATCCTGTCGCCACACATGAAAGTTTCAAAGCATGGAGCGTACATAGAGGCGTGGCACTTGCTACGCGGCGAGGAAAATCCCACGCGCGCGCGCGAAGATGGCGACTGCGCCAGCCGCGAAGCGGCGCAAGAATGCAGCCCACGGCGCAAGCCGTGGGTAAGTCACCAGAATGACGCAGCCCCGAGAAGGGGCGAAACGTATTAGCCCAGCACGTCAGAGTCTGTGTGAGTACTCGCCGGAGAGCGAGCGAGTGGAACGGAGTATGGCAAAAACCAGCTCCGGAGGAGCGAAATAGCTTAGCCCCGGACGAAGTCCGGGGTAGAAGTAGACCAAGATCACGCGCCCAAAGGGCGCAACAGGAGTTCTCACACAGACTCGTCAGTGCTGGGAAAAGTGGGAAAAACGATTCGAGTCCCGGAGGGACGACAGAGATCTCTCACACACACTCTTCTGTCCCGAAGGATCTCGCGTGCCGCGCAGTTGCTCTTGTTAGCGCGTATCCGCTACACGCAAGATCCCTCGCAAGCTCGGGATGACGCCTCAGATTAAGGCAGAAATTGAAACCGACTCACTACCGAATTTTGGGTAGTGGGTCAGTTTGCCTCGGTTGCAGAAAAACAATCAACCACAGAGGGCACGAAGGGTCACGAAGGCCAGTTTCGACGGTTTCCTTCGTGTAACTTCGTGTCCTCTGTGGTTGATTGGTTTCGCAACTTGACCCAATACCCCAAGGTACTACTTGCCTGCTCCCGGTTACGAAGTGAGTCTGGATTGAAACCGACCCACTACGAATTTTGCGAGGGTGCGGCGTTAAGCCGTCAGCCGGTCTAGAATGGTTACCCGAAGTTGGAACGCGCCCTTTTGCGCGTCCACAGCACGATCTGCCGGAGGAGGAAAGCTATGCCAAAGTATGTGATTGAACGCGAATTGCCGGACGCGGGCAAATTGACTTCGGAACAGCTGCAAGCTATCTCACAGACATCGTGCGGTGTGTTGCGGAACCTGGGACCGGAAATCCAATGGGTGCAAAGTTACGTCACTGACGACAAAATTTACTGCATATACATCGCGCCCGATGAGCAACTGATCCGGAAACACGCGACGCAGGGCGGCTTTCCAGCAAATCGCATTTCTGAAATACGCACCATGATTGATCCCGCAACGGCCGAACATAAGAGTGGGACCCCGTGAATGCCGTCCTGAATCAGTTGGTTTGTGGAAACTCCTCCCCGACCAATCACTGTTCCCTCGAGTACTTTCGCAGGTCCACCCGCATGGCAATCGAGTGGTGTGCTCTGCAATGTTGTGAACCGCTCAGGGATTTCTCTCGGGAATCAGTCAAACTTGACTTCCCATTCTGGAGCGGGAACCGCATCTGATCGCCTGTTAGAATCAAGCATTGACCGCTGCTTCCATGGACGCCGCTTTCCTCCGCAATTTCGCCATTATTGCTCATATTGATCACGGAAAGTCCACGCTGGCCGACCGCCTGCTCGAACTCACAGGGTCGTTGACCGCTCGCGAAATGCAGGCTCAGGTGCTCGATTCGATGGATTTGGAGCGCGAACGCGGCATCACCATCAAAGCTCATGCGGTTCGGATGATGTACACCGCGCTGGATGGCCAGACCTACCAGCTCAATTTAATTGACACTCCGGGCCACGTTGATTTTTCTTATGAGGTGTCACGTGCGCTGGCGTCCTGCGAAGGGGCGTTGTTGATCGTGGACGCCTCGCAAGGAGTCGAGGCCCAGACTCTCGCGAATTCATATCTCGCCATCAATAATGGCCTCGAAATTATTCCAGTCATCAATAAGATTGACTTGCCCAGTGCCGACATCGAGCGCACCAAGGAGATGATCGAGGGCGCGGTCGGCCTCGACGCCACTGACGCCGTACTGATCAGCGCCAAAACAGGGCAGGGCGTGCCTGACGTTCTTGAAGCAATCGTGAAGCGCATCCCGCCGCCAAAGGGCAATCCAGATAGCAGATTGCAAGCATTGATTTTTGATTCCTGGTTCGATCCCTATCG
>PNAR01000341.1 GCA_003169715.1 Acidobacteriaceae bacterium
CCTGCACACCGGCATCGAGAAGACCTGCGAAGCGAAGTTCTACCAGCAAGTCGTGCCGCTGACCGATCGCATCGACTACCTCTGCCCCATGACCAACAATCTTGCCTACTGCCTCGCGGTGGAAAAATTGTTGGGGCTGGAAATACCTCCAAAGGCGCAGTGGATGCGGGTGTTGATGAACGAGTTGACCCGTATCAATTCGCACCTGGTGTGGCTCGGAACGCACGCCATGGACCTCGGGGCGATGACGGTTTTCCTTTATTGCTTCCGGGAACGTGAAGATATTCTGCGCTTGTTTGAGATGGTCAGCGGGCAGCGGATGATGACTTCGTACTTCCGCATCGGGGGCGTCGCACTGGAACCGCCGCTCGGCTTTTTGGATAGGGTACGCGACTTTGCCAGGCGCTTTCCTTCCAAAGTGGATGAATACGAAAATTTGCTTACGGAGAATCCGATTTGGGTGATGCGGACAAAAGGTGTGGCGAAGATTACCGCTGAAGACGCCATCGCGCTGGGTGTAAGCGGGCCCACACTGCGCGCCAGCGGGGTGGATTTTGATTTGCGCCGCGACATCCCTTACTCTGGTTACGAAAATTTTAAATTCAAAGTTCCTATAGCGACCGAGGGCGACGTTTTCGCGCGGTATATGTGCCGGGTTCGCGAACTTCGGGAATCTATTGCGATCGTGCAGCAAGCGGTTGATGGAATGCCGGAAGGGCCTGTCAAGGCCGACGCTCCGAAGGTTGTGCTGCCGGATCGCGAAAAGATGAAGACGCAGATGGAAGCGCTCATTTATCACTTTAAGATCGTGAGCGAGGGTTTTGCGGTTCCTGAGGGCGAGGTTTATCAGGCTGTAGAGTCTCCGCGCGGCGAAATGGGATATTACATCGTAAGCGATGGGACGGCTAAACCCTATCGCGTGCACATGCGATCCGCGTGTTTGGCGAACATGCAGGCGCTCCCAGCAATGTGCGAGGGCAAACTATTGGCGGATGTGGTTGCCGCTATTGGAAGCATAGACATCGTGCTCGGGGAAATAGATCGCTAAGAGGACGGAAGTAACGGCTTGAACCACCAAGGACACCAAGGTACACAAAGGAATCCTCTTGAAAGTCATCGCTCTTCCTTCGTGAGACTTAGTGGCCTTAGTGGTTAAAGCATTTTTCTCTATGAAGTTTTCTGAACAATTCGAAAACCGTTTTGTGCGGATGTTGGCGCACTATCCGACGAAACGTTCAGTGCTGGTTCCGACTTTGCTATACGCGCAGGACGAAACCGGGTATTTGAGTCCCGAAGTGATTCATGAAATTGCGGAACGGCTCGAACTCACCGATCTTGAAGTTGAAAATGTGATCAGTTATTACTCCATGCTCACGAAGACACCGCGAGGCAAGTACAACGTGCAGGTGTGCACGAACATAGCCTGCCTGGTGCGTGGAGGCGAAGAACTTCTCGATCATTGCAAGCACAAGCTGGGGATCAGAAATAAGGGGACGACTGCGGATGGTATGTTCTCGTTGGAGGAAGTGGAATGCATCGGCGCATGCAGTTGGGCGCCGGCGGTGCAGGTGAATTACGATTTCCATGAAAACCTGACGACAGAAAGAATGGACGAGGTTCTTGACGAATATAGAGCTAAGAATTGAGTAATTGTGTAATTTCGTAATTTTGCAATTGAAAGGCATAGCGATTGAAACGCAAGTTTTTAAATTACTCAATTACCCAATTACTAAATTACCCAATCTCCCCATGGCTTCTTTAGTTTCACATCCCGACGAAGTAAAAGTTGTGTCGAAGCGCTTTGGCATGGGCGCGACCAACATTGATCGCTATTGCGAACTCGACGGCTACACGGCGCTGCAAAAGGCGCTGGAGATGCAGCCGGACGCCATCATCAATGAAGTTAAGAATTCCGGGTTGCGCGGACGCGGCGGAGCGGGATTCAACACGGGCCTCAAGTGGTCATTCGTCCCCAAGCAGTCGGCGAAGCCGAAATATATCTTGTGCAATGGCGATGAGAGCGAGCCGGGGACCTGCAAAGATCGCCTGATTTTTGAGCATGACCCGCACGCCGTAATTGAAGGCGTAGTCATTGCGGGTCTTGCGGTTGGCGCGCATGCCGGTTACATCTACGTTCGCGGAGAATACCGCTACCTTCTTGAAATTATGCAGAAGGCCATTGACGGCGCCTATGCTCGCGGATTCGTGGGCAAGAATGTTCTTGGCAGCGGGTATAACTTTGACGTTTATTGGCACGGCGGCGCAGGAGCTTACGAAGTCGGAGAAGAGTCGGCGCTGATGGAATCGCTCGAAGGCAAGCGTGGCATACCGCGTATTCGTCCTCCGTTTCCCGCCGTCGTCGGATTGTGGGGCGGTCCGACCGTCATCAACAACGTTGAAACCCTGGCCAGCGTTCCTCACATCATCAATGGCGGAGCTGAATGGTTCGCGAAGCTCGGAACACCTAAGAATGGCGGGACACGCCTGTTCTGCCTGAGCGGCCATTTGAACAGGCCCGGCGTGTACGAACTGCCCATGGGATACAACTTAAAGAAGATGATTTATGACGTCGGAGGCGGAATTCCCAACGGGCGGAAGTTGAAGGCCGTTGTACCGGGCGGATCGAGCTGTCCTCTGCTCACTGCCGATGAAATTGATCTGCCAATGGACTTCGATTCTCTCGCGAAGGCAGGAAGCATGCTCGGCTCGGGCGGCCTGGTTGCGGTTGACGACACAACGTGCATGGTGAAGTTCGCGCTCCGCATCATGAAATTTTACCGTCACGAAAGTTGCGGATGGTGCATCCCCTGCCGCGAAGGAACGGACTGGCTCGAAAAAACTTTGAAGCGATTCCACTCGGGCGGCGGGATAGAAAAAGACATAGACAATATTCAGTACTTATCGGAAAACATGCTGGGCCGGACATTCTGTCCTCTGGGCGACGCGGCGGCTTTGCCGACGATTTCGATTGTGAAGAAATTCCGGAAAGAATTCGAAGACCATCTTGAAGGCAGGCCGTGTCCGTTCGAGGAGCATTTAGTAAGTGTGTAATCGGGTAATTGAGTAATTGAAATTCAAAGGCCACATCACTATGGAAGCACAAGCTTTTTCAATTACTCAATCACCAAATTGCGCGATTGCTCAATTATTTCAATTACCCAATTACAAAATTACCAAATTACCCAATTAACTATGCCTGACGTAAACATAACGGTTGACGGCAAGAAGGTCACGGCTCCGACCGGAACTCTTCTGATCGAAGCGTGCAAGACGGCAGGCATCGAAGTGCCGTCGTTTTGTTATTACCCCAATTTGTCTCTGCAGGGCGCTTGCCGCATGTGTTTGGTGCGCGTCGAGAAGATGCCTAAGCTGCAAACGGCTTGCACTACCGTCATCACCGAGGGCATGGTGGTTGCCACCGACAATGACGAAATCCATCAGGCGCGCAAGAGCATGGTGGAACTGCTTCTTGGCAATCATCCTTTGGATTGCCCCGTGTGCGATGCAGGTGGCGAGTGCGAACTTCAGGACATGACGTTCTCCTACGGCGCCGCTGAGTCGAAATTCATTGACATAAAAAATCATCGTGAGGAACAGCAGTGGTCGCCAGTCGTTTATTTCGACCGTCCGCGTTGCATCTTGTGCTATCGCTGCGTACGCGTGTGCGGCGAAGGCATGGATGTCTGGGCGCTCGGCGTGCAGAACCGTGGTGTCAGTTCCATCATCGCGCCTAATCTTGAAGATCACCTTAATTGTGAAGAATGCGGCATGTGCATTGACATCTGTCCTGTGGGCGCTCTGACTTCTGGTGCCTATCGCTACAAAACGCGGCCATGGGAGATGAACCATGTCGGCACCACGTGCACGCATTGCGGCGATGGATGCAAAACCACTTTGGGCGTACGCCGTTCTGACACCGGCATGGAGATTGTGCGCGGCGATAATCGCGACAAGAGCGGAATCAATGGCGATTTTCTCTGCATAAAAGGCCGTTACGCATTCGATTTCGCGAACCATGAAGACCGTCTCACACAACCACTGATCCGAAAGAATGGACGGCTGACTCCCTCCACCTGGGAAGAAGCATTTCAGTTGATTGGAAAGAAGTTCGCCGAAGTGCGCGATAAGGACGGTGGAGAGGCCATCGGCGTTATCGGGTCAACCCGCACCACGAACGAAGAAAATTATCTTCTCCAAAAATTCGCGCGGGTTGTATTGCGTACCAATAATATTGATCACCACCGCACCGCAGACTTCCCGGCCTTCGCCGCCGTGTTGTCCGGAAAGCCAGAATCAACGGCAACCATGCGAGACGTATTCAATGCGCCCGCAATTCTGCTCATTGGCAACAACCCGACGGATCAGCACCCGCTGCTCGCCTGGCAAATCCGCAATAATGTTCGCCTGCACGGCGCACGCTTGTATGTTGTGAATTCGGAACCAATCAAGCTTCGGCGGCAGGCAACAATCTTCTCTCAGATTCCGGAAGGAGCGGAAGCCAGGGTCGCCGCGTTCCTGGGAGGAGACGATTCTGTTCTCGACGCGTTGGTCACCGCAAATAGCAATAGAGAATCATGGACTGGATTGCGGGAGACACTGCGCGGCGAAAGGAATTTAGTCATCATTTTCGGATCCGAAATTCGTGGTGATGCAGTTTCTGTTTTGATGAAGTTCGGCGGCGCGATTGGCGCAAAATTCGTTTGCCTCGGCGATTACGCGAACTCGCGTGGCGCCGCGGACATGGGTCTTTATCCCGACTTGCTTCCTGGCTATCAAGCGGTGGCTCAAAGCGGCAAGTTCCATGAAGGGTGGGGAGACATTCCGAACGCGCCGGGACTCAACCTTCCGGCAATGCTTGAGCGTGCGAAAGCGGGCAAACTGAAAGCGCTTCACGTTGTGGGAGCGAATCCGGTCGGACGCCTCGGTCTTAATCCTGGAGACTTTTCGCAAACTTTTGTAGTCGTGCAGGACATGTTTTTGACCGAAACAGCCGCCATCGCTGATGTTGTTCTACCTGCGGCGAATGCTTATGAAAAGTCCGGAACGTTTACTAATACCTGCGGCGATCTGCAGATCATAAAGAAGGCGGGCGAAGTGACCTCGGTAAAATCCGATTTCGAAATGATCGTCCGAATCGCGGATGCCGCCGGATTCGATGTGAGCAAACTTGTTCCCTTCAGTCGCGGCAGTCGTGCCGACATGGGACAATCGCGGGGAGCGCAATCCGGCGAAGCTGATCAGCACCGCGTATGGCTCGAAGCCAATGGTCTTGAGCCGAAGATGAGCCCATTTGATCCCATGGCGATTCTTGATGAAATCCAACGGCTGGTGCCGGGTTACGACGTGTCGCGAATCAATCTGCTAGCGGGCAACGATCAGCACACGTCGCTATCGAATAGTGGTCGAGGCGCTGCGCACGATGCGAATTTGATTGTGCCGGCCAACAATGATTTATTCAGCTCGGGGACATTGGGACGATATTCCCGTACTTTGAATTCCGTGTTGGAGAACCATCACAAGAACCCCGCTGAGGCAGAAGTCGCCGCGGACTGAAGCACCAACTACTGAAATGAAGCTGGAACATTTGCCATCGAAGGACGCGGAATTGTGACCCTGGGCACGTTCATCCTTGTTTCGTTAGTCAAGATTTTGCTTGCGCTGTTCGTGCTGCTCACCGCGGTCGCCTACACGGTGTGGCTCGAGCGCAAAGTTGTGGGGCACATTCAGAACCGCTGGGGTCCGACCCGGGTGGGTCCTTTTGGCTTGCTTCAGCCGATGGCTGACGGAGTGAAATTTCTTTTCAAGGAAGATTTAACGCCGCCGCACGTTTATAGGCCGCTGTACATTGCCGCACCGATGATTGCAGTGGTCTTCGCGCTGACCTCGATCGCGGTAATCCCATTCGGCAACTGGATCGCGATTGGCAGTATCTATACGCCGTTGCAGATCGCGGACGTGAATATCGGCCTGCTGATCATTCTTGGAATCACCTCTCTCGGGGTATACGGGGTCGCGCTTTCGGGTTGGTCGTCCAATAGCAAGTATTCGTTGCTGGGTGGATTGCGGGCCAGCGCGCAGATGGTGAGTTACGAAATTGCGTTGGGACTTTCGCTGGTGGGCGTCGTGATCCTGTCTGGAAGCTTAAGCCTTCGCGAGATCGTTGACGCACAGGCCGGACATTTTTGGGGATTCATTCCCAACTGGAATATTTTTCGGGGCGGTCAATTCGTCGCATTTTTTATTTATCTCATGGCGGCATATGCGGAAACGAATCGCATTCCGTTCGATTTACCTGAAGCGGAGACGGAACTCGTTGCCGGATACCACACCGAATACAGCGCCATGAAATTTGCGATGTTCTTCATGGCGGAGTACGCGAACATGATTACTGTGGCGTGCCTCGCATCCATCATGTTTCTCGGAGGATGGCGCGGCCCCGTGTTCGGACCTGAAATCCTTCAGGACGTGCTACCAATATTCTGGTTTCTGTTGCGAGTCTTTGTATTTCTGTTTGTGTATATTTGGGTGCGCGGGACGCTGCCAAGATTTCGCTATGACCAGCTCATGGCATTTGGATGGAAATGTTTGCTTCCGCTTGCCATTGCGAATTTGGTAATAACGGCGTTGGTGGTGGCTCTGCGAGCGTAATTATTAAGCGCTAACTCTATTTCTAAAAATGCTTCATCTAATTTTATTCTCGGTGTTCGGATTGATTTGCGCCGCGGCTGCGGTAAACCTGCTGGTGCAAAGCCATCCTATTAATAGCGCGCTGTCGCTCGTGGTAGTGATGGGATCGTTGGCGGTTGAGTATCTGCTGCTGGGTGCCGAGTTTGTGGCCGCCGTGCAGGTGATTGTTTACGCTGGCGCGATCATGGTTCTATTCGTTTTCGTCATCATGCTGCTAAACGCCGGAAAAGACGAGCGCACGAAAGGCAGCCGCGTGTCGTTGTTTATCGGTATCCCGGGAGTGACGATTGGCAGCGTGCTGATGGCGTGGGTCCTGATCACTCATTCCGGCACCCGGTCCGTGGAGGCGGGCGCGCTTCCCGGCGATCCCCGGCAAATCGCTCAATTATTGTTCCACCAATTCCTTTTACCGTTTGAGGTCACATCAATTTTGGTCTTGATTGCGATCATGGGCGCGGTGGTCCTGGCGGCGCGTCCCGAAGCGTTGCAGCCGACGGAGGAAAAGAACTAATGGTTCCTCTTTCTTATTATCTCGTCCTTAGCGGATTTCTTTTCGCCTGCGGCGTCACCGGCTTTTTGATCAAGCGCAACATCATCACGATATTCATGTCCATCGAACTAATGCTTAACGGGGTGAATCTGTCATTCGTGGCGTTCGCGGCGCAGTGGCACGCACTGAGTGGGCAGGTTTTTGTTTTCTTCGTAATGGTTGTTGCAGCCGCGGAAGCTGCGGTTGGGCTGGCAATTATTATTGCGGTATACCGCACTCGCGAAACTCTTAACGTGGATCAGGTAAATCTGCTCAAGTTATGAATCCAGACCTCCATCTTTGGCTGATCCCCGTGCTTCCGCTGATCGGCGCTGCGATCAATGGTCTTTTCGGGAAACGTTTCTCGCGGGCAGCCGTGACCAGCGTTGCTTTGCTTTTTTGCGGAGCCGCGTTTGCGATGGCACTGTGGGTTGTTTCGCAGTTCCCTTCTCTGGCGTTGCCGCACACAGAGTTTCTGGCAAACTGGATTCGCGCTGGAGCGTTTCAAGCGGACTTTGCTTTCTATCTCGATCAGTTGTCGCTGGTAATGTTGCTCGTCGTTACCGGGGTTGGATTTCTCATCCATATTTATTCGGTCGGATACATGTGGGAAGAGGGCGGATTCTACCGCTTCTTTGCGTACATGAATTTGTTCATGTTCTTCATGCTGACCCTGGTGCTGGCAAGCAACTACCTCCTGATGTTCATTGGGTGGGAGGGCGTTGGACTCGCGTCTTACCTGCTAATTGGTTTTTGGTTTACGAAAGCTTCTGCGGCGTCAGCTGGCAAAAAAGCATTCATCGTCAACCGGATCGGAGACTTTGGATTTCTCATCGCGCTGTTTCTCCTGATCCAACATTTCGGCTCTTTAGATTTCACCACTGTCTTCCAAAGCGTCGCGCCTCTCAGTTCTGAGAATTCGGGCGCGGGATTACTCACGACAATCGCTCTGCTCCTTCTACTTGGTGCTTGCGGCAAATCGGCGCAGATTCCGCTTTATGTCTGGCTGCCAGATGCAATGGAAGGTCCCACGCCGGTCTCCGCGCTGATCCATGCGGCGACTATGGTGACTGCGGGCGTGTATATGATTTCACGGTCGCATGTGATCTTCGAGCGCGCGCCGACCGCGCTGACAGTGGTCGCGATCATCGGAACGCTCACCGCATTATTTGCCGCGAGCATCGGTGTGGTGCAGACGGATATCAAGAAGGTCCTCGCTTATTCCACCATTTCGCAGCTGGGCTACATGTTTATGGCTTGCGGCGTGGCAGCTTTTTCTGCCGGCATTTTTCATTTGATGACGCATGCATTTTTTAAGGGTCTGCTGTTCCTCGCGGCTGGGTCTGTAATTCACGGTCTCGGCGGCGAGCAGGACATGCGACACATGGGCGGGCTGCGAAAGAAAATTCCCTGGACATTTTGGACGATGACGGCAGCGACGTTCGCAATTGCGGGGATTCCTCCGTTTGCCGGATTTTTCAGCAAGGACGAAATTTTGTGGCGAGCCTATCAGTCAAGCTGGATTTACTGGGCGATTGGCCTGTTCACTGCTTTTCTTACGTCTTTTTATATGTTCCGCCTGTGGTTCATGACGTTTTTTGGGGAGTATCGCGGGGAGGTAGAAAAATCTCATGAACACCAGATCGTTGCCGATCATTCGCGGACAGGAGTGCCCGCGCCACATGGACATGGCGGAATCCATGAAAGTCCTAAGGTAATGCTAATTCCGCTGGTGATTCTCGCCGTGCTTTCAATTTGCGGCGGCTGGATTGGTGTTCCTGGATCGCTTGGCGGGAGCAACAAATTCGATAAATTTCTAGGACCGGTGTTCCACGTGTCCGCTCCTGAAATTAGTGCGAGCAATGCCTCTACCGGTGAACTCGCGCCCCCGAAGAAACAAACCGAAGGACCCGAGCCGAAGACAGGTCCCGCGACCGAGCTGACTTTCACCGGAATCTCGGTTGTAGCGGCATTACTGGGGCTGTACTTCGCATGGCTGCTCTACCTCCGCCGTCCTCTGCTTCCGCAGCAGATTGCGCACGCACTCGGCAGCTTCTACAACACAGTGCTCCACAAATATTACGTGGACGAAATCTACGCGACTCTATTCGTCAAGCCTTTGGTGGATGGCTCCCGCGCGGTTTTCTGGCACGGCATTGATCAGGGAGTAATTGATGCCGCTGTGGACGGCAGCGCCGACGGTGCTCGTGATGTCTCCGATACCGTGCGCCACATGCAGTCCGGAAACGTGCGCTCCTACGCAGGGT
>PNAR01000279.1 GCA_003169715.1 Acidobacteriaceae bacterium
TGATGAACACGCCATGAAGGGCGCCAGCCTTCTGGGAGAAGTTGCCAAGCCTGGAATTTATCCAATGTTGGGGCAACAACGGCTCTTCGATTTGATTTCGGCTGCCGGAGGGTTCTCAGCTAGTGCCGGCCGAAGTATTAGCATCACTCATCGTGACCAGCCCGATAAACCGGTCGTCGTGCCCTTGTCTCGCAACCTCTCAGACGATCCAGAGAGTAATGTTCTAGTCTTTCCGGGAGACACAATAATCGTCAGGAAGGCCGACGTGGTTTATGTTGTGGGAGATGTTGGGCGCCCCAGCGGATTTCTCATGGATAATGGGCGTCTGACCGTGCTTCAGGCGATTGCATTGGCCGGCGGAACTAACAAGACGGCGAAGCTCAGCGGAGTGAAGCTCATCCATCGCGGAGCAGGCGGCATAACCGAGACCACAATCCAACTCAAGAAAATTCTGCAAGCCAAAGCTTCTGATCAACCTTTGCAGGCCGAAGACATTCTATTCGTGCCGAGCAGCGCTGCCAAAGTTGCCATGGGACAAACGCTCGGAGCCGCGTTGCAAGCCGCAACTGCGGTCAGCATTGTAGCCGCCCATCCATAGGGGATCTCATGCGGCGACTGGCGTTGGGACTTCTTGTTCCAGTAAAGATTCTAAAAGTCGGAGATACGCCCGAGCCGTTTGTGGACGGGAAAAATGNNTATTTTCGGCCATTTCGGCCGAGTTCGTGACGCAACTGCGGATTCTTCGCAAGTCGAACTACCGCGTCAGTCAAGTCATCGGCACTTTCTGGACGAATAAATACTCCCGCGCGGGCGTCTTCTATAATCTTTCTCGCCTGCCCCTCTACCCCGAGGAGCACGGGGCGCTCACAAGACATGAACTCCAGCATTTTCGTGGGGATGACCGTCTTGAAAACGTCACTCTTCTTCAGAACGACAAGGCAAACGTCCGAAGCGCAAATGTAATCGGGGATTCTTTCTCGAGGTTGCTCATCCACGAAGCGAACGTTGCTTAGTTTCTTGGATTTTGCAACCGAAATGACATTTTCTTTATCGGAGCCTTCTCCCACAAATAAAAACGTCACTTCCGATTGTGTCTGCTGAAGTTGCGTGGCTGCGTCAAGTATTTTTTCCAATCCATGAGCCATGCCCATGGTTCCGATGTAAGACACTACGAATTTGTCTTCCAATCCCAGGTTTTCTTTGAGATTGATATCTGCCCGGTTGGGGTCAAATAAAGCGGTCTCAACGCCATTTTGTACGACAGAAATCTTATCCGCTGCAATATGCAAGTGTTCAATCAGATAGTCTTTAAAGGCGGGCGACACTACTACGATTCGATCGGATTTCTTGTAAAGGAAGTTCGCAATCTTAGCCAGGGCGCGATAAAGCAGTGAACTCCGATTTCCCATGCCAACGGCTACCAGCGACTCGGGCCACAAATCCCGCACTTCAAAAACAAACGGAACACGCTTTAGGCGCGCCAGCCACCATCCGGAGAGTCCGACCAGCAATTGCGGTGAAGTGGCAATCACAACGTCGGGACGCTTTAGAAAGAGTCCGGTGATCGCTGCTGACACGCAGAAAGAAGTGTGATTCAAGGTGCGCTCAAGCGTCTTTCGATTCGGAAATGGCAATAACCATGTCCGGATAACGTTCACTCCATGGGGGTTTTCCTTCACCACAACGCGCCGGAGTTTCTTGCGGTAACTCGCGGGCACTTTTCCGGTGGGGTGATTGGGAAATCCAGTCAAAACCGTTACCTCGTGCCCGTCCTTTACCCAGTGGCGCGACAATTCAGCAACGCGGGCCGAAGGGGCTCCCATTTCCGGAGGGAAATATTGCGAAATGTAAAGAATCTTCACGAGATCCTAGTAATAGCAAAGTTTGAACAGACTCTTGTAACACAGGGCACGCGACCGATTGGACCAATGCCGCGCGTATGCTTGCCATCGGTCTGCGTAGGCCGCGAATAACTTTTCACCGGTCAGATGGTACATTACGCCCAACTGCACAATGTGAAGCCGATGATAAAACGGGCTGGCAATCATGGGTAAACGAGTTCCAGATTGCTCATAAAGAGACCAGAAACCAAGATCGTATCGGTGTAGGTTGACCCGCAGAGTCTCGGTGGCTCGCTCAAACAGCTTTCCTGCGGCCATGTCCTTCGTGGCGAGAAAATAGTCTCGAACGCCCCACGACGCCCATAGGAAGCCGTTCAGTATATGGGTTGGAGGAGACACAACATATTCCTCGAACCAAATGTTCTGCTCTTCATCCACGAAAGTGACGCCTCCCTCGGTCACAAGTTTTTGAAAGCTAATGAATGCGCGACGCGCTGTGTCAAGGTACTTGGATTCGGCCGTCTCGGCATGGGCTCGCACAAGCAGCGAAATCCCCTGCCCCTGGGCCAGGCCGGAATACCAGGGCGACTTAAGTGTATTGCGATACTCCCAATCGAACTGATGGTTCCATACCCAAATTCCAAAGCGAGTCTGCTGGAGATGAGAACAAAGCCAATCGCTTGCGGCGAGGAATTTCCGCCTGCATTCTCGACTTCGAGTCTCGGAATATTCATGATGCCGCTGGCTCTCCCGAAACAAATTGTAGTTTCCGAGGCCCCATTGCGCGATTGCGATCGGGTTATATTGGAGACCAATCTTCCCTCGATAATTCAGCATTGGGATTCCGGCCGCATCAAGGTTCGCGGTATAGCCGGCTTTCCGCGGGAATCCCATGTAATACTCGCCCAACTCCCCAAGGGGCGCGCGAAGATTCTCCTCCGGCGTGTCATGCCAAAAGGTGAGATGACTGCTGTTGGAAGTAAGATATGCCGAGGCGATTCGATTGTAATAATGCAGTCGTTGAGCGATTGACATGCCTTCCCGATGTTAGAGACGCGCGTGTTAAAGACGCGCGCGGAACTATAGCATGGCTGCCCGGATGGAACAGTCGCGACTCCAACCCAGTTTCTGCGCGTTACTCGGCGATCACCCGCCAGATTGAAGTTTCGCCATCTCCCGGCTGTACCGCGATTGTGCTGACAGCGAGCAGATCCGTCGTATTCCTGCCGTCAGGCAAAATCGCGTTTCCGTATTGAAAAAAGCGCATCGGCCATGGATCCTTCTTCCATTCCAGTCTGCGCGGCCAGTTGTTACGATCAGCACTTCCATAGACACAAGCTGTCCGATCGAGATTCACGATGCTAGGTTCCACCATGGTCGAAAAAAAGATCGTGTTCCCTGCGCGGCATCCGTAAATTGAGGAGCCGTTCAATTCGGCAAGCCTGGCGAGGTTGCCGTCGCTATTCAAACGATATATAAAGTTTTTTTCCAATGGGGTATCCGAAGAAAAGTAAAGCCCCTCTTCAGATGGAACCGCTGCAACCGCACGCGCCTGCTGGTTTCCTGACAAAACTGTCTCGACATCTTTTAACTCGCACGAAGCGCGGAGGATTCGGCACTCGCAGCCATTGTCGCCGGTGAGAATCCATAAACAGTTTTGCCAGGAATCATAAACAATGTTGTGCACGTGCCGAATCGCTCCCTTTGGAAAGGTATAGGCGACGTGCCAGGTGTCACCGCGGTCCGATGAAGCGTAGATGTGTACTTCATCTCGTCCGGGATTATCAAAATATTCACCCCAATAAAGATGGCCTTGAGGAGTAGTGGCGATGTGCAAGGGACGAGTGCCGCGAGGAATCCGGCAGGAAATGCGGAAATCAAAATTGCCAGGTTTCAACACAATGACGGCTCCGGGAACGGCGGCCACTAAATGTCCCGAAGGTAATTTCGCGAGCGCATGGAAACCATCGCGAAAAAGCCGCGAAGCAAGTTGCAATGACGACGACGCGTTGCGCCACAGAGGCGGGTTATAGCGGCCAATGCGTTCCCATTTGATGGGATTCGTATTCACATCGGCCCGAAGCAGATCGTAGCCTCGCGACGCGTAGAGACAATCATCAACCCAGTAAATCGCCCTCAAACGCGGGAATGTGGCGATAGGCGAAAGTGTCCAGGAGACTCCTGCATCCGGCGACAAGCCAGGACCTTTGTGACCAGTCATGTTATCCGTCGGTAAATGGCTCAGTTTTTAATTTCTGCCTTAATCTGGGGCGTCATCCCGAGCTTGCGAGGGATCTCGCGTGTAGCGGAATCGCGCTGAACTAGAGCAACTGCGCTGCACGCGAGATCCTTCGGGACTGAAGTCCCTCAGGATTACGTCGAGGGATTTGTTCAAACTGAGCACTACCTATCCGCCGGTCTCTTCGCTCCTGTTCTGATTTTTAGAAACGAAATACGGTCCGATTGCTAACACATCCATCCGCGTTCTCTTGAAGCAATCTATGGCTTCCTCGGGCTTGCACACAATAGGTTCGTTCTCATTAAAGCTGGTATTCAAAAGGACGGGAATGCCCGTCATGCGCGCAAAAGCGCCGATCAAATCATAGTAAAGAGGGTTCTCATCGCGGCTGACAGTCTGCAACCGCCCCGTGTTGTCAACGTGATTCACCGCGCACAGTTCCGCTCGTTTCTCTGGACGAATTTTATAAACGTGAAGCATAAACGGCGAGGGATGGTCATGCTCAAAATATTCGCTCTGCCGCTCGACCAGAATGGACGGCGCAAATGGTCGAAACCACTCCCGACGCTTAATGCGCGCATTTAGTACGTCCTTCATGTTGGGAAGGCCGGGATGTGCGAGGATCGAACGGTTCCCCAGAGCACGGGGACCCCATTCCATTCGTCCTTGAAACCAGCCGACAACATTTCCTCTCTTGATTTCTGCGGCCACAAAGTCAAGTAGCGGTTCGCGCTCCATTTTCCGATATTGCAACCCCGCCTGATTCAAGGCAGCTTCGATTTCCGTCTCGGAAAATTCTGGGCCAAGATACGAATGTTTCATTACATACGCACGCGGACGTTTCAGCACCGAATGATAAGTATGAAGCGCCGCGCCAATCGCGAGGCCTTCATCACCGGCGGCCGGTTGAATCCATGTCTGCTTAAAAGGCGTGTTGAAAAACAGATTGCCATTGGCCACGCTATTCAGAGCGCAGCCACCTGCCATCGCAAGATTGCTGACCTTGACCTTTTCATACAATTCCTTGAGCAGATGAAAGCAGGTTTCCTCGAAACGCTGCTGCATCGCAAAAGCGAGGTCCATGTCGCGCTGCGAAAGTTCTGCTTCAGCACCGCGCGGTTCGCCGAAGAGTTTGACCATTTGTTCCGAGTAATGCCGCGCCAGGCTGACCGTGCCGTCGTCCCGAATCTCCATTCCCTGATTACTTCCCAGCGGCTGAAAATATTTCAGGTTCAATTGGAAGCCATCCTGCGTTAGCCGCACAATCTCGCTGATCGGCTTGCAGAAAGTATCCTTTCCGTAAGGGGCGAGGCCCATCACTTTGCCCTCGTCCCCGTATTTGTTGTATCCGATGAAATCGCAAATCATCGTGTAGAACGTCCCCAGCGAGTGCGGAAGAAAAACTCGCTTGAGAACTTCGATCTCATTTCCCTCACATCGTGCCATCATCGTCGAGACAAAATCCCCGGAACCGTCATAACTGAACCCTGCGGCCTTCTCCCACGGAGAGCAATAATAGGCGCTTGCAATGTGGGCGATATGGTGCTCAAGATGATGTTCCCGAAAACGCAATTGTTTGGGATCCGTATGCAGCGCCTGAGCAATTAATGAACGGACATCGCGGCTGCGTTGCTTGCGCTGTCGAAGCCGTATCAAATTTACGATTTTTGCCGGATTCGCCGCCGTGTATTGGACCTTTTTTGCCAGATTGGCGTCGCTGTCCTGGCCTACGGCAACATGATCAATATCGGTAATGCTGGCCCCCACAGAGCGCAAACACGCTTCGATTGCGAGCGACGGAAAACCACCAAAATGCTTGATGCGATTCAGCCGCTCCTCCGCGATCGCGAACACCACTTCACCATCCCGCACGATGACGGCGGACGCGTCCGCGTGAAACATGTTTAAGCCTAAGATCAACATAGAAAGATCAGCATGGAAGGTGGGGAGTTGATCGAAATGACAAGATCATAACTCTGAACGAAGCGGACTATCATCCAAACTATCGTCCGAAATACGAGCCGTAGCCATGAACTCTTCCGTGTCAACGGAAACTGCTTTGCCGGTTGATTGGGAAGAGACTGCCGCGAGCGTAGCGAGGGTGTTGGTAACGATCTCCTCGAATGGGATTGGGGATTGATTCCCGGTTAGCATGGCCTGCGCAAAAGCCCTCCACTCTGCGCGATGCCCTTTATCCTGGCGGACCCATGACCGGATGATCTGCTTTTTGCCCTGGCGCACCAGTTCTAATCGGCGAAAATCCTCTAGCACTGCCGCCGACTTACCGCCGAAAACCTCAACCCGCTCTTTGGAGTATGCGCGGTCTCCATTCGCGAGATAACTAATCGTTCCCTGAGAACCATTCGCAAACTGAAGCGAGATCACAACATTATCGTTTGAGTATTCGCCGCTGTTGGGCAAAGAACGCGTGAACACTTCCACCGGTGCCGCGCCCGCGAGAAAGGCCAGAAAATCTATGAAGTGGCAGACCTCTCCCACTATTCTTCCTCCGCCTATTTTCGGATTATTCACCCAGTGATCACGCGGGATATATCCCGCATTGACCCTGTAGTGGAGGGCCAAAGGCCCGCGGATTCCGTCCACAAACTCTTTCAAACGTACAGCCATCGGAGCAGAGCGCCGATTGAAACCGACCATCAGCAATTGCCTTTTAGGCGAGCCGAGATAAACTCGAACAATCTCGGCCAGTTCTTCTTTGGTCAGGCACAACGGCTTCTCGCAAAAAACATTCTTTCCTGCACGAATGGAAGAACTTATTTGCGGTGCATGCAAATTGTGTCGTGTGGCGATGACTACTGTGTTGATGTTCGCATCATTGATAATTTGGTCGTCATTCGTCGCGCAGTAGCGAAAGCCGAATTTTTCGCCCGCGTGCCTGGAATGCGATCCACTAGCGGCACAGACTCCAACCAGATTTATTCCCTCAGCCTTGTTCATTGCCGGCAATAATGTTCCGGTCGCAAAGCTGCCGGCGCCGAGCAATCCTACATTCACGGACTTTTCTTTCGGAGATGGAACTGACCTTTCTCGGTGCACTAATTCAAGTCTCTGAATCCGTTCCGCGGCTTCATCGTAAGTGATCACAACCGCAAGGGATGGCGGGTCCGACCCGCCTGATATGAGGCGATAAGCGCTCTGTGCTTGATGAATAGAGAAGCGGTGAGTAATCAACGATCGCAAATCGAGCTTCCCTTCCGCCAGCAAGCGCAGGAACGCTTCCATGTTGCGCGTCTCGGTCCAACGAACGTAGCCGATTGGATAATCGCGTCCCTCTTGTTCAAATGCAGAATCATAGCGGCCGGGTCCGTACGAGCGCGAAATGCGGAAGTCAATCTCCTTCTCATAATAGATTTTGCGCTCGATGTTCATGCCAACGGTTCCGACGGCCACCACCACGCCGCGATCGCGCGCGATTTCTCCCGCGAGATTTACCGGGTCGCTGCTTGGGGTTTCGGCGGCAATCAAGACCGCATCCACACCGTTGCCGTGGGTTTGTTCCGAGCAAAGACGCATGAAATCATCTGCGGAAACCGACGAGGCATCCGCGCCAAGGTGCAAGCCAAGTTCACTTCGCCCGGAAAGGATATCCATCCCAAGAACGTTGCACCCCGCCGCTTTAAGCAATTGGACCGTCAGCTGTCCCAACAGTCCTAATCCAATTACAGCAACGGTGTCGCCAAGCTTGACTTCGGCGATCCTGATCCCGTGGAGCGCAACCGCACCGACAGTGGTGAAGGCGGCTTCTTCGAAGGTCGTCGAATCTGACGGAATCTTGGCCAACAATAATCTGGGTACGCACGCAAATTCCGCGTGCACGGCATATCCCGCGCCGGCACAAGCAACGCGGTCTCCGACGTGAATGTCGGCGATGTCCGGCGCCACCGCGACCACAGTTCCGGCACTGCTGTACCCAAGAGCGGCGGGCATGTCGAGCCGGGACTGAACCGCGCTCATCGCGGAAATAATTCCGTCGCGGCGAACTTTGCCAATAACGTCACG
This sequence comes from Acidobacteriaceae bacterium, assembly GCA_003169715.1. Classification (GTDB taxonomy): domain Bacteria; phylum Acidobacteriota; class Terriglobia; order Terriglobales; family Acidobacteriaceae; genus PALSA-188. The sequence continues at coordinate 8,101 of PNAR01000279.1, forward strand.
AACCAGGTCGGGGCGAGCCCTCGCCTTTTGGAACAGACTCTTGCTGGCGAATTCGGCGGACGCCCGTTCGGTCCCAGCAGAAACCAGCGACGCGGCCACGCGAACCAGCACGCATCCCGGAAGCAACTTCGGGTCCGGGACTTCGGCTACTTCAATTTCTCCGGTTTTCGCGCTCTGAAGAACTTGTTTCATGCGTAGCCGCTTGGGGAATTTGGTTAAAAAAACGAGCTTGTCTTATTGAGCCGTCAAGAAATGTCTGCGTCCATAGCTCGAGAGTAAGAAACTGCCAAATCTGCATGGACCAATCTTGCGTCCCGCGGCGCTGCTCTTCGACAAACTTGCGAACCGTCTCAGGACGGAACAGTCCACGCTGGCGAATTCGTGTATCGGAAAGCAAATCATCCACCATTTCCTTCAGATCATTTGCCAGCCAATAGTCAGCAGGAGCGCCAAACCCCGCTTTCGGTTGGCGCAGCACTTCTTCCGGCAGAATTCCGGTCATTGCCTCGCGAAAAATGTATTTTGTCGTATGACGCAGATTTCCCTTGAGCTTCAGCGTCGGCGGAACATTCCATGCAACAAATTCGGCCAATTCGCGATCAAGAAACGGGACCCGAACTTCGACCGACGACGCCATACTCATTTTGTCGTTGTAAGTCAGGTTGAGGCTGGCCATAAATATTTTGCTGTCAACGTAGAGCATCTGATTCAGGAAGTCGGAATCCCGTACGCTGTCAAAAGCGGCGCGGTGAGAGACAGATACATCAGACCCAGATAGCTCATCGCAGATGGCTGGTGTATAAAGTTCGCTTTTCTGCTGCGCATCCAAGTAAGTGCAGTTCATGATGAAGCGTTCTACCGACGGCAAAGACCCGCTCCGAACCATTTTCCGAGCCATCCGAACTGCGCCCTTCATTCGGCTGCCGCGCAAAGACGGCAGACTGCTGACGCTCAACTCAATGATTCGCCGCAAAGCAGCGGGTGTATCGCGATATGCTTCACCCCAATAATGAGCGGAATGTTTTCGATACCCAGCAAACAGTTCGTCGCCTCCTACTCCCGAGAGCAGGACTGTGGCTTTCTCGCGAGCCTCACGGCACACCAGGTACGCTGTGATGATCGCTGGATCGGCGGTCGGTTCGTCCATATGCCACACGAGACGCGGCAACAATTCCGCGACGTCTGGCTCAACTACAATGCGATGATTTTGGACTCCTAATCGAGCCGCAGTTCTAGTCGCGACATTCGGATCATCGAGAGCGTTTTCGCCAACCCGGTACTTATCGGGAAAAGTAATCGTGTAGGTGTCCACAGGGCGGTCCGCACCCTCAGCCATCATGGCAACAATGCTCGAAGAATCCAGCCCAGCGCTCAGAAATGCGCCGACGGGAACGTCGCTGATCATTTGCGATTTGACTGAGTGCCGAAATCGCTCGCGGATTTCATCGGCTAGATCACGCTCCGAACGAGGGTAGTGATGCCCGGCACGTGGGAAAGTTAGATCCCAATATTGGGATATCTTCAGTTCGCCATCGCGAAATATGGCCGAATGTCCCGCAGGCAGCTTCTTAATTCCGCGAAACATCGTGTTTGGATCTGGAACCCACAAGAAAGTTAAGTACTGGTGAAGAGCATCATGATCCATCTCTGCATCAATACCGGGAACTTGCAGCAGCGCTTTGATCTCGGAAGCGAAAGCGAGACTTCGCCCCTGCTGGGCGTAGTAAAACGGCTTGATGCCGAAGTGATCTCGCGCCAAAAACGTCGTCGGCTTTGCCGAGCGTAGATCGCAAATTGCGAACGCGAACATTCCGTTCAGGCGCTTAACGCAATCGGGTCCCTCGTCTTCGTAAAGGCGAAGAACCACTTCCGTGTCGGTGTTGGAAAAGAATGGATGACCCTTGCTTTCGAGGTTGCTGCGCAGTTCGGCAAAGTTATAAATCTCGCCGTTGTATGTGATCCATAGGCTGTGGTCTTCATTGCACATAGGCATGTGCCCGCTCGCGGAAAGATCAAGAATCGCGAGGCGACGGCTGCCCAATCCAACATATGAACCGTCTCCCAAGCGCTTGTCCCAGATTCCGGAATCGTCAGGACCGCGATGCGCCTGAATCATGTTCATTCGATTCAGAGCCTCGCGGTCACCGCGATTCATCAATCCGCTGATTCCACACATAGAATCGTTGCCCAGTGCAGGATTCAACATCTTATCCTGAATCCGCGCCGTAGAGCCTCAAAATGACGCCGGTCGCAGGCTGGTGATTTTCAGTACAAGGAAAGTGCAAATTTTAGTGTAGAGTTTTACAAGGCATGGCGGGTTCGTCTAGGGGTCTAGGACACGGCCCTCTCAAGGCCGGTACACGGGTTCAAATCCCGTACCCGCTACCAAATATCCATCTCATACCGATCATGGCTTCTCATTCGGTAGGTCTATCCCCAGAGCGCCTAATTCCCATAGGGGCTTCTCTTTTCCGCGAAAACCATTAAGATGCTTACGCTCCCCTTGGAGCGCCTGAACACGTCATGGAGAATCCGTCGTCACCCAAAAAATCGGTCGGCCGTTACGAGATTAGGGAAGTCCTCGGCCAGGGCGGCATGGGCCTCGTTTATCGCGCCTACGATCCCGTCGTGCGGCGTGAAGTTGCGGTTAAGACAATTCTCGACATCCCCGATCCCGCTTCCGTTCAACTCTTCTATAAGGAATGTGATGTGCTCGCCTCCATGAGCCATCCCAATATCGTAGAGATTTTCGACATTGGAGAGTTCGAAGACGAAGGCAAGAAAAAACCTTACTTTGTCATGCCGTTGCTACCCGGAACGACGCTTGACAGCCTCATGCGCAAGTCCAGTCACCGATTAACTGTCGAGCGCACCATCGAAATTATTTCTCAGAGCTGCCGCGGCCTTCAGGCGGCGCACGAACGAGGCCTGGTTCATCGCGACTTGAAGCCGAGCAACATATTTGTGATGGAAGATGATTCGGTAAAGATTATTGATTTCGGCGTCGCTCACCTTGCCGATACGCACACGACTCGCGCACAAAAGGGGACGCTTCTCTATATGTCTCCCGAGCAGATTCAACTCAAGCCCCTGACGGCGGCGTCCGACATTTTTTCGCTGAGCGTGGTCTGCTATGAAGCACTCGCCGGCCGCCATCCCTTTCAGCGTGCGCGAGTGGACGAAGTTGTCGAATCCATTCTGCACGAAATACCGCCTCCTGCCTCGGAGTTGAACTCCATGGTCAGCCAGCCAGTGAGCCGGGTGCTGCACAAAGGAATGGCAAAGCAGTCATGGCATCGTTTCGCCAGCGCGAAGGATTTTGGCGAGACCCTCAACAAGGCGATGAGGAATGAGCCAATCGAATTTTTTGATCCCGAACGCACCCGTCCTCGGTTGCAGCGTGCCACCAAGGCTTTGGAGGATGGCGACTTCCAATTCGCAGGCGAAATTCTGGGCGAGTTGGAAGCCGAAGGCCACATGGATACGACCATTGGTTCCCTGCGCCGCCAGTTGGATGGAGCCGTCCGTCGAAAGACGATCTCTCAATTACTGGATGCGGCAAAGGCGCGATTCGAAGATGACGAAGACCCGCTGGCCCTGCAAAAGTTGCAGGAAGTTCTTCAGATGGAGCCCGACAACTCTACTGCTCTAACACTAAAGAGCAAGATCGAAAACCGGCGTAGCGAGCGTCAGGTTGACAATTGGTACCGGCTGGCACGGCAGCACATTGACAATCACGCCTATGCGCATGCGCGTGAAGCTTTGCAGAACGTGCTGCAACTGCTGCCCAAAGAATCTCGAGCTTTGCAATTACTGGGAGAAGTTGACCGCCAGGAGCAGGAATACAACAAGCTTCGCCAGGAAAAGGAGCAGATTCACCGCGCCGCCATGGATGCATGGCAGAAAGGCGACGTGAGCAGCGCCCTGACTAAGATGGCGGTGGTTCTCGAATTGGACCGCCGCGCTCCCGACTCCATGAGTCGCGAGAGTGGCGCCACCTACCAGAGTTTCTACAACGAAGTGCGTTCCGAACATGACGCCATGAACACCGCGTACGTCGAGGTTCGCCAGCATCTTGTGGAACATAATTTCAGCAAGGCAAAAACCGTCTGCGAAGCTTATCTCACGAAATACTCGAGTAACGCAATTTTCCAGGCGCTGAAATACGACATTGAAGAGCAGCAGCGGCAGGAGTTGTCCGCATTTATCGCCACCATGGATCGCCAGGTGGAAGGCGAGCCAGATCTGGAAAAGCGGGTTCACATTCTGCGTGAGGCATTGGATCAGTATCCGGGCGAACATCATTTCGAGAGTGCGCTGCGCCTGGTGCAGGATAAGCGCGACCTGGTGAATTCGATCGTGGCTCGCGCGCATCTCCACGAGGGCCAGGGAGCCTTTGGCGATGCGCTGAACGATTGGGAGATTCTGCGCACGATCTACAGTCAATATCCGGGATTGAAGTTCGAAGTGGAACGTCTCCAGAAAAGGCGCGATCAGCAGATACGTGGCGAAGCCAAAACCCGCCTCATAGAACAGGTTGACGAGTCTCTGCACTCGAGCGATTACAGCCGCGCACTGGATCTGCTGCAAGGCGGCGCGGGTGAGTTCCCCAACGACCCCGAGCTGGAACAGCTCGGAAAGCTCGCACAGGATGGCGTGCAGCGCAAAACCGAAGCGCATCGCTTGATGTCTGAGGGGCAGAATCTTTGCGGACAGGGCAATGCCGCCGATGGAATCGTCCTGTTGCGGCAGGCTTATCAATTGGATGAGAACGACTCCATAGCCCGGGCGGTTTTGGCCAATGGTTTGGTCGAGCACGCCCACGCGCTGGTTGAGGCAGATTGGAAGGAAGCCGAAAAACTATCCAAAGAAGCTCTGGACCTAAATCCTGGCCATCCCATGGCCAAGACAATACGTACCCTGATCTTGGACCAGAAGCGGGAAGCATTTATAGATGAATCAGTCTCGCAGGCCCGCAAGTTGCAGGCCGCGGGCGACCTGGCGGGCGCGTCATCGCGCATAGCAGAAGGATTGGCGGTTTATCCCCGTGAGCCAAGACTGATTCAGATTCAGGAAACCCTGCAACGGGAAGTAGAGACTCAGAGAAAGCAGACGCGCCGCCGTGACCTCGATGAGTTAAGGCGCATGGACAGTGAAGCTGAGACTGCGCCTGATGCTCCAAGCAAACATGCGATCGCCGAACGCGCTCAAGCCCTGGCGGAGAAATATTCAGGCGACGATGAAATTGTCTCCACTGCTAGCGGCCTCCTTCAGCGATTGAATCTGCCGGGAATCGCCATAAAAAGTCCCAGCCGTATTTCTGCGGCTGCCAGCGCAACTTTGACCTTTGACGGCTCCGCGACCATGGATGTTCCGCCGCCAGCGGCCGCGCCAGCGACACCACTTCCCGCCGCGGCTGTACCGGCTAAGGAAATAATTGCTAAGCCAAAACCCCCAACTAAAGTCTCAATACCCCGCATGCCCGCGTGGTTCGATCCCGGCTGGTTAGATATAGATAAATTGCGGGGAATTAAACTGCCGCCAGCCCTGAACAATCAAAAGGTATGGCTCGGCGCTGCCGGTGCGTTCGTGCTGCTGTTAATTATTTTGCTATTCGCGCGAAGCCACAGCCATCAAGCGAGTGCCCCGCCAGTCGAGGCAACGGAAGCTCCGGCGAATCCGGTCGCGGTTGCGTCAACCCCGCCACCGACGCCAACTCCGGCTGCGCAGGCAGAATCACCGGCCATAAAGCTATTCTCGGATACCGCGAGCGGAAAAGTGTTTTTTGACGACCAATCCGCTGCGGAACTCAGTGACGCGCAATGGACGGTAGACAAAGTATCCGCCGGCGATCACACCATTAAATTTGAGGGACCTCATAAAGAAAGGGCCTCATTCACCTTCTCGACGAATCCTAACGCGCCGCCCGCCATCAAGGGACCGATCACGGCCAAGGACATTCTCGCGGTGATCGTCACCAGTCTCCGTGACCAACTTCAAGTCCGATCGAGCGACCGTGAAACGAAAGTGAGTCTGGACGGGCAGCAACCTCTGAGTGTGCCTGAAGATGGCATCAGCATTCCATCCGTGCAGCCTGGCACGCATGAGTTAACGCTGGCTCGCGGCAATGAACAGTACAAAGTAAACATTGATGTCACGCCACAACCCGCGCTGGTCGCGTTCCTTGAGTCGGGACAGAACGTCGGCACGCTGACAGTTATCACTGGGCAGGACAAAGCCAAAGTAATCCTGAACGGAAAGCCGCAATCGCAGATGACCCGTGGCGGCCAGCTGACGATTTCGAATCTTGATCCGAAAGAATATGTTGTGCACGTCTCCAGGAATGGATTCAACGATCCTCCTGAACAGAAGATACGGATTCGCAAGGGAGAGCAGGGCAAGCTGATCTTCAATCTCCAGCCGCTTCCTCATCTTGCCACTCTTTCTATTCAAGGCGCACCTGCTGGAGCGACCGTCTTGGTTGATCAGACTCAGGTGGGTACGGTTCAGCCGGATGGATCGCTTAACAATGCTGCAATCAATCCTGGGGACCACATCATCGAGCTGCGAAAAGAACGTTTCAAGCCCAGGCAGATCAAGAAACACTTCGTTGCCGGATCAACTGTCTCTCTTGTGGCTGCGGACGTTGCCTTAGAGGGCGCGCCCGCGCAGCTGAAAATTATTTACGCACCGGCGGATGCGGTTGTCACGTTGTCAAAAGGTGGCGAGCCACCAGTGAAGGTGGTTAGCGGCAATCCATTAAATCTGCAAGCCGGTTCTTATATGCTCGCCGCTCGAACCACCGATGGGCTTGTTCGCTCGACCACGCTGGATGTCGCCGCCGGGCAGTCGAGAACGATCAACTTGTCTCTTGCCCCGAGCGGGATGACGAGATGGACTGATCCCGGAAGGTGGGCGCAGGAGAATGGCGCGTTCGTTCACAAAGGCGGAGACTACGTGCTCTACGACGTCGTTCCCACATCCGGCACGTTTGTTTTTTCCGCGATGCTGCTCAAGGGACATCGCCTGCAATGGGTGCTGAACTACACCGATCCCAGCAACTATGTTCTGTTCCAGATGGACGACAAATATTTCTACCGCACCGTAATGCGCAACGGCCAAAAAGTAAGCGATGTGAAAATTCCCCACAAGGGCGAGAAGAAGAGTTATCGCACCCTGCAAATTCACGTCGAACCGAACCAGATCACGCACCAAATCAAGCAGGGAGAAGCCTGGATCACTCTAGATAAGTGGGCGGATGCCACGACCAACTTAAGCCGCGGCAAGTTCGGTTTTTACATCCCGGGTGGTGATCAGGTAGCGCTATCGGGCTTCGGGCATTATGGGGATTTGAGTTTAAGGTGAGCGGATCGCGCTCGGATTCTTTTCGACGATCGGCATGCGAAGCCTTCGTCGATAGGTCAGCACGCACACTACGGTGGCACCAATGAAAGCGCTGGCGTAAGACGCACTGTGCGCCCACCAATCAGCCATAAAGCGGTATCGTTTTGGCCGCGAGGAGGAGAATGTGAGCCAGTCGGTCGATATGACGCCGGTTCTCGCCAAAACGTATCCAGCTATCCCGAAGACCAGCGCGCTTCCGGCCATGAAGGCCAACAACATCACTATTGGGCGTCTAAGTTCGGATGCTCGCAGCGCTGGGCGAGAACCAGCCCGGGCTGCAAACGTCAAGGGGACCGAAAAGAACGCGCCAACCCACCAAGTCGCAACGATTCCCCATCCGATGCCCAGCAATGTCGGAGACTGAGTGTGAAAAATTGGCGGATGAAAGATGGTGAAGTATTCCAAACAGATTCGTGCAGTGAACTGATCGTGAATAATTCCGTACAGTACAGCAGCAACCACGCACGTAGCCACAATCTTTAAAGATTCTGCCATTTGCCTCCTGAGAGAATTCTAAGCTAATTGACGTGTATAAAGTTCTGTACGATTGGGCCAGATTAAAGCTCGACGCTAAATGCCGCACCTAAGCCCCCACGACGTAATGACGATGTTCATGGCGCTGGCCGTGCTGCTGGGCGGCGCCAAGCTGGCTGGCGAGTTGATGCAGAAACTCGGACAGCCGGCGATCCTGGGCGAAATCTCAGTTGGAATTCTTCTGGGGCCTACCGTTTTAGGTCACTTTCACCCGCATATTTACGCTGCTCTTTTTCCCGCCACTGGCGTCGCCCCAATCGCTATCGAGACCATTACAACGCTCGGAGTAGTTTTCTTTCTGCTCACTGCGGGTCTTGAAATTGATCTTCGCAGCATCTTCCGCCAGGGCAAGAGTGCTCTGTTCGTCAGCTTTTTCGGAGTGATCTTTCCATTCGCCGCCGGATTTCTTGCGGCCGGACTCTTTCCGAAATATCTGGGCGCCTCCGAAGGCGCGGACACTCTCATCTTCGCTCTTTTTGTCGGCACCGCGCTCTCGATCTCCGCATTACCCGTCATTGCCAGAATTTTGATGGATCTCAATCTCCTGCGAAGCGAGATGGGAACCGTGATCATGTCGTCGGCCATGTTCGACGACCTCGTGGGATGGATTCTCTTCTCGATGGTTCTGGGAATGATGAATCCCGCAGCCCGCTCCGGCGGCGGACTAAAGCACACCATCGCGCTCGTGGTTTTGTTCGCCGGACTCACTCTAACCGTTGGCCGATGGCTGATAGACAAGATGCTGCCGTTCATTCAGGCCCACACCACCTGGCCAGGCGGCGTTCTCGGATTCATCTTCACGCTGACTCTTGCCGGTGCGGCTTTCACCGAGTACGCCGGAATCCACGCCGTTTTCGGCGCATTCATTATCGGTATCGCCGTTGGAGAGTCAACCCACCTGCGAAAGCGTACTTCCGCGCACATTCATGAAATTGTTACCAACGTCTTCGCCCCGTTTTTTTTCGCTAGCATTGGTCTGCGCACGAATTTCGTAGCGAATTTTAATCTTGGCCTCACACTGACGGTGATCGGGGTGGCCTGCGCTGGAAAAATCTTCGGAGCAAAATGGGGAGCGCGCCTGGGCGGCATGGATAACCGCTCCTCCTGGGCCGTAGGATTGGCCATGAATGCGCGCGGCGCGATGGAAATGATACTGGGAATTCTCGCGCTGCAAGCGGGCCTGATCCGCGAGCAAATGTTTGTCGCACTAGTAATCATGGCTCTCTTCACATCGCTGGTTTCCGCACCATCCATCCACGCCCTCGTGAGCCGACGCCGAACCACCACGCTGAAAGATGTTGTCACCAGCAAATTGTTTATTCCGAAGCTTGATTCCGATACCCGGCACGGCGCTCTGAAGCAGATGTGCGAACTGGCCGCAAACGAGGTCAGCAATTCCGCGGAACGATTTCTACGAATTGTCTTGGAGCGCGAAAAAGTCGTAGCCAGCGGCTGGGAGAATCATCTGGCCATTCCTCAAGCCCGCATTAATGGCGTGACTCGTCCACTGGTGGTGGTTGGTAAGTCGGCATCTGGAATTGATTTTGACGCCAGGGATGGAAAGCCTGCGCGGCTCGTGATTATGATCATTACTGGCGACAACCAGTCGCAACATGACTTGCTTGCCGACGCCAGTTCTCTGTTCAGCAACCGAGAAGCAATCGAGCAGGCGCTCGAGGCAAATAGTTTCGTGGAGTTGGTCGCCGCTCTGAATGCTCCGGTCAGTTAGTAAAATCTCAGGGCTTTAACCACTAAGGACACGAAGGTACACAAAGGAAATCTTCATATCAAAGCCTTCGTGAAACTTCGTGTCCTTCGTGGTTATATGCTTTACCGGCGAGCCGAGACACTACGCTTCCAAAGGCATCGCAGGAACCTTAAGGGTGGGCAAGGTCGCGACAGGAACTTTGAGATTGGGCATAGGGGTTCCCGCGAACAGAAGCCGGCAGGGCTTTGCCATCCAGCGCGCCCAACGGCCCGACCAGGTCACGCGCGCGCTATCTGTCGCAATACCGGTATCCGCGTACATTTGCCGGTAAATTTTGGAAATCAAAACAAACGCCAGCCGTCCGCGGCTGGATTTTATAAAGCTCGAACGCCTCCAGATCGGTCCAATGCTGTAAAAATTGTCCCAGACTTTTTGTGTGCGCGAACGAATCTCTTCCGCCGACATCACCGGGTGATCCCAATATAGTTTCGGTCGCAGCGCCTGTGGGATAAGCCATCGCCGCGTAAGAGGTATGCCCGCAATCATCGGCGGGTTCTCTCCAAGCCCCTTTTCCCAACGAATAAAATCCACCGTCCCCGGATAGGGGCTGAGCGTCACAAATTGCGCAAATGTTACATTCGCGCTGATAGCTGCCGCGGCAGTGGCATCGAAGGTCGCCGGAACATCGCTGGGCAGTCCAAAAATAAAAGAGCCGAGCACGTGCACGCCATGCTCGCGGAAAGTTCGCAGCCGCTCGATCAGCGCGTCGCCCGAAAGATTGAAGTCTTTGTAAACGTCTTTCAATCCGCTGGGTGTAACGGATTCGACCCCAACCAGCGCTCCCTTAATCCGCGCCGCTTTCATCGCGTCGAGAAATTCTGTGTCTTCGGCGGCCTCCATCGTGATTTGGGTGAAGAACACCATGTCGTCGGGAAGCTGCGCCAGGCGGGACATCAATTCAAATCTTTCCGCGCGGATGCCGTTCAGTTCGCTCAGCCGGACCTGGTTCTTTTGCTCAGTTGCCAGCTTGATATCCGTTTGCGTGACCGGATAAAAATTGTCGTCGGCGAGCGCGATAAAACGGAATCCAAGGCGGCGCAACTGCACGATTTCTTCGATGACGACATCGGAAGAGCGCTGCCGCGGCTTCTGCCCATCGGTTCGCCACACCGAACAGAATGAACAGTGTTTAGGGCAGCCTCGAACCGTTTGTACCGAAGCCCACATATAACGATTCCTGGGAACCAAATCCCAGCGAGCCTGCATGAAGTCGGAGGCTTCGATGCGGCCTCCTTCATAAATCGGCTTCGGAGTTCCGTTGCTGCAATCGGTCAGCGCCTTTGACCAGATCACGTCACCATCTCCCTTTACCACCGCATGAGCTCCGCCAAGTTCGTGGGCTTCCTGCGGATAGAGAGTGGCGTGGATGCCGCCGAAAATTACATACGCACCACGCTCCCGCGCCATTTTCCCGATTTCATACCCGCGCAAAGCGTTTGCGGTATGAATCCCAATGCCTACGGCATCTCCCTTTTTGATTTGTTCCGGGTCAATCTGCTGAAGCGTTTCGTCCACCAGAATCGGGTCGCCAAAGATTTTGGGAGTAGCTGCTGCGAGCACGTATTGCCAGCGAGGAGTAATTACCGCAGTTCCGAACGAAACACTGCTCGGATTTACCAGATGCACATTCACGGCATGACTCCTAACTGGAACACATCGCTACGGACGCTCTCGGGCCGCCAAGCATCGCTCGACGAAACCCTTCCCTCGAAGCTTTTTATCTTTCAAACAAGAGCGGGAGTGACTCTCTCCAACATGTTGTCTCAAGGAAGCGAGAAAAAGGTGTGCGAGTCAATTTGTGTTGGAAGATGCTCAACGAAGACTAGGCCAAAACGGGAAGGTTGTCAAATTAATGACACAGAAGCTGGCACTGAAAGTGCCAACTGGCGATACGAAACTTACTAACAAGCAACCGTCGCCCGCGAATTAATCGAAGTTTCGCCTGCTGAACGTGCGATTGTTCAAGCTTTGTTCCTGAGCGTTTCCTGCCAAATGCGATCCAAATAGTTTCCCCACGACTGCGGACCGGGTGGTGACGCCCATCTTTACCATAACCAGGCGGACGAATGCCTTCACCGTATTCGGGCTGATTTTCAGGCGCTGAGCAATCTCTTTGCTGGTCAGTCCCTGCATCAGGAGTTCGACAGTCTCTTTTTCTCGCGGCGTGAAATCAAACATTTCGGTGGCCTGCGACAAGGCGCTTCCCACAGACGCGTTGCGTTCCAGCAGCAGCGCCGCGGTTTGCTGATACGAGGCGCTCACATTCGGTTGCATGGCAAACGTGCGGCAAACATACCGCCGATTTCCCGACTTGAATTGCTTCGAGAAAGTAAGCGAGTCGCCGATACGCCCTTCTATCAGATTCAGCTTAACCCGGTCGGCAAGGAACACATCCAGTTGCTTGATGTTCTCCGGCGCGGTCGGATAAGCCAAAATCTTTACCGCTTCCGAATTAAACATTACCAGCTTAAGTTTGTTGTCGAGTAACAGAAAGCCCTTTTCCGAAACTTCATCATGCATGCGGAAACACTCCAGTTAAATCAATTTTTAGCAAGCTGCAACTTTGGGGGCTTTGCACGGCTGATGTAATTTCACCAGTCGTGAGACTTTACTGGGGGGTGGGCTTATTTAGTCTGCGTTGCCTTTGGCTCTGTGTCAATATGAATCGGTATAAATTTATTAGTCCTGGACACGCGCTCTGACTGCAAAAAGTTGCACTTCAAAAGTACTTCTTAAGCTCAATGGTTCCCTGAAGATCCTTCGAATGCCAGCGTAAAATCTATAGCGATCCGGCTCTCGAATCTTTCGGCCTTTCCGTCCTTCATCAGCGGCTGAAACTTCCACTGTCTCACTGCCTGCTCTGCGGCCGCCATCAATTGCGATTCACCACTTACCAGGCTCAATGCTTCCACCGACCCTGTCGCATCCACGATCACATCAATCAGCACCGTACCCTGAATGTGCTGCTGCCGTGCCGCATTCGGATACTCAGGCTCAATCCGTTGCACGAGACGCGCCATTGCAGCTTGCGCAGGAATTACATCCGGTCCAGCGTCCCCAGTCTTATTCGGTAGTACGGAGGCTGCGGGATCTTTCGAAGACAATTTTGCTTGTTGGCCGATATGGCTCTTCGAGACCGTCTTGTGATTATCGAATAAAACAATATCGCCATGAGTGTCAGGCGTCGCCGCAGGGTTCGCCACAGCGACTTCCGCCGGCTTCGCCGTGTGGACCGGCACCCGCTGAATCGTGATTGACGGCCCAATCTCTGAGTGTGCAGGGGCCATGGGTGGCCATGCCGAGGGGTCCGGGCTCGAATGTTGTGTGCCGAGGGGCGCTGTTGTGGCGACAATACCATTCTCCCTGTGCTGCACACTGGGCGGCGCTGCGTGCGACATCGGTTCGCGGATAAGCTGTATGAATTTTGCGTCTCCGTTGCGCTGCCAACAACTTCGCACAGACATGCTACCGGCAATCAAAATTAAGCCAATCGCACTCTTCGCGAGGATCGAAATCCAATCCATCAAAGCCAATCTGGAGCGTTGCACCGAGGTGAGGCTCCAAAATTGAGCAATGGGAAGTTTCCGAGGCTTCCTTAATGTATCAACGTTGGAATTTCTGTGTTCTGAAGCCGCCGAATCTCGCGGCTGGGCATTCGACGGGCTGTGATCCCGCTGATCGTAACTTTTTTGAATTAACTCGACATTAGCCGCTATTCGCCGCGCCAATGCTTGTAGGGTCAACACATCGCGATCACAAAAAGCATTTGCGCGCGGAGAAAAAATCTCGAGAATCCCCAGCACCGGGCCTTTTTCCCCCTGTACCGGAACCACCAGAATCGAGCGCACTCCGCTGTTGCGATAAGCGACCGCATCCGCATTCGGGTCCCGCCCAAGATCATCCACGCGTCGTGATGCGCCCGTTGAGAAGCAGGTGGCGGCAATGCCTGATTTTGCGTTGAGGCAAACCGCAACATTGGAAGCTGTCGCGCCCGTAGTCGCCCGGCAGACCAACTCCCCGGAACGGACCATGCCGAACACAGCGCCGGTCGCGTTAGTGGTGAGACGCGCCTGAAGCACGATTTCGTTCAGCACAAGGTCCAGAGCAAGGTCGGAAGCGGGCTTTGGGCAAACAGTTTCAGCTTGCGAAACCTTGACGGGAGCCGGCGCCGGGTTGACTTCGGCTCGCAGATCTTTCTCAGGCAGATCTTTCTCAGAAACGGCCTCTAAGACAATTGTTTCGACACGAGGTATTTGGTCAGGAACGGGCGGTGAGATAACCGCTTCGGCACGCGGGATTCGCGGCAACACTGCCAGGATTGGAGGCAGTTCCTCCGCCTCGGGACGAGCTTCCTCAGGACGGACTAACTCCACAAGATTCGGAGTCTCCACGGTCTCGTGCACGACCGGGGTCGGCATGTGAATCCTGTGGCGGCGATCACTGGATCTGAACTTTACTGGAGCCATAGTGGCGCGGGGGAACTAACAAAGTGCAAGTTTATGGCCATATTATCGCAGGCGACCCCACATTTCAGTCCTTTACAAAGCCCCGCGGGAAACCGAGACCGGAGATAGCCACCTGGAGACGCAAAAATATGCCCAATGTCGGCACGGAAGGGAAAAACATTCTATACCGCCGAGCGTGACGAACGACAAAGCGCTATTTGGCGAGAAAAAAAGGTTCCTTGACGTAATCAGAAGCTGTGTGCTATTTTTCTAGCACATTATGCTAGAAATGTAGCATGAGTATGATTAGCAAACCGAAACCAAATACCCTGAGTCGGCGTGAACGCCAAATCATGGACGTTCTCTACACGCTTGAAAGGGCGACTGTCGGAGAAGTACTCGCCAAGCTTGACGACAAGCCAAGTTATTCGACCGTTCGCGCTCAACTTCGTGTGCTTGAAGATAAGGGCCATGTCTCCCACGAAGAACACGGACTCCGGTACGTTTACGCTCCCACGGTGTCGCGTGATATCGCACGACGATCCGCGCTCCGCCATCTTATCGAGACGTTCTTTGAAGGATCGGTGGAAAAAGTAGTTGCCGCATTGCTCGGCGGCGAAACTCCGCAGCTTTCTGCGGAGGAGTTCGAACGCCTGATGCAAATTGTGGCTAAGAGCCGGAGGGAGACAGCAAGATGAACTGGCTCGGCGAGTTTGCAATGCTCACCTTTCTTTTGGCCTTCACGATCAAGGTCACGGTTGTACTGGCTCTGCCCTGGTTGGCGACCACCCTCTTCCGTCAATGGTCCGCCGCTCAGCGGCATCAAGTATGGGCCGCCGGCGTTCTTGGTTCATTGATGCTCCCGCCCTTTTCAGTGTTGACTCCCAAGATCTACTCCAGTGCGATCGCCAGCACCGTTGCACGCACGACAGAGCATTGGGTGCCCGGGACTAACCTTTTATTAGGCGCCGTTTCGAATGCATCCTCGTTAATGACCGTCAATCATGCCCGCAGCAATACTCTGTACGTCAGCCTTATTAGCTTGGTGATTTTGATCTGGGCAATTGGTTCAATCCTGGTGGCCATAAAACTTGCCGGAGGTCTTATTCAGGTGGCGCGAATGTCCGCGCGTTCTACACGGCTGCAAGATGCGGAATGGGTGCGCCTTATTACGGGAATGTCCATATCCCTAAATGTTTCCCGTCGCGTGGGAGTCTTTCAATCCAGCAGCCCTGACGCTATGCCGCTGACATGGGGAGTTTTTGTGCCTCGAATCATTCTTCCACCCAGCGCCACGGAATGGTCTGAGGAAAGACGACGAATCGTGTTGGCGCATGAACTTGCGCACGTCGGCCGCCAGGATTGGTTTCTTCAGATGTGCGCCGAGCTGTTGCGATGCTTTTACTGGTTTCATCCGCTTGCTTGGCTGGCGGTCGCGAGACTACGACAAGAGAGCGAGCAAGCCTGCGACGACGCGGTTTTGCATTACGGAATTCCTGCGCCAGACTACGCCGATGAATTGCTCGCCCAGGCCCTCGATAGTTCGGGGCACACTTGGCCGGCGGCACTTGCCATCGCACGCCCATCGAATCTTGAAAGGAGATTTATTGCCATGTTGACTGAACCCAGGAATCGTAATCCTTTATCCAGAAGATCCAAACTAGCCACTACATTTATCGCTGTGTGCTTGCTGCTTCCACTGATCGCTCTTCGCGTGCCAGCTCAAAACCAATCGGGGAAATCCGCCGCGGCGCCACAGGGATGGTTTCTGGCGGGGAGCGATCCCACCAGCTACGAGACGGGTGTAGATACTCAGGCAATCTATCAAGGTCTCCCAAGCGCGTACTTGAAGTCCAAGCAACCTACGGGAGGAGGGTTTGGCACGCTAATGCAAGACTTCAGCGCAAGCCAATATGCTGGAAAGCGGTTAAGGTTAAGCGCGTCTGTGAAGGCGCAACAGGTAAGCGATTGGGCGGGGGTGTGGATGCGAGTGGACAAGGGATCCCAAGTCATTGCATTCGATAACATGGAGGACCGCCCAATCAAAGGCACAGCGGGCTGGCAAAACTATGAAGTAGTTCTCGACGTGCCCCAAGATGCAACCGGGATCGCTTTCGGCATTCTGCTGAGCAAACAGGGAACGGTTTGGCTCAACAATGTTAAATTCCAGAGCGTTGGGCTCGACGTTGCCACAACCGGCAAGACCAAGACGTCACTACGGGAGGGTCCGACAAACCTGAACTTTGAAAACTAGATGCAGGTGACTGAGACCTTCATTCTCCAAAAAGGCAATCCGACCTTGCTCTTCTTAGGAGGTAGCTGCAACGTAAATGCGGTGCCAAAATCGTCGCGGCCTATTCCTCAATCATCGAATTAGGAAGAGCCAACTGGTCCTGAGCTGCGGAAAAATCAATAGACGACATATCGTCTTCGGGCCCCTGCTCTGGTTTTTCTTGTTTCCGTTGAACCCTCTTTTCGGCTTTCTCGCGCTGCTTTTCCTGACGTGAGCGCTCTTTCAAACGTTTGTTAAAGCTTGAGCGACTTCTTCCAGCCATAAAAACCTCCCGAGGGAAACAATTTTGTCTTAGCTTAGCCTTTCAACGAAAACCAGAAATTATCTGCTACCAGCGCGGCTCGCGTGGCTGACGCGCATGACCCTGATAGTCGTCGCGTCCGCCGCCGCCGCCGCCTGAACGTCCGCCGCCGCCAGGACGCCCGCCACCACCACCTGGACGTCCGCCACCGCCGCCCCGAGGCGGCCCGCCGCTGCTGCGTTCCGTCTTCGGTCGTGCTTCGTTAATATTCAGTGCGCGCCCGCCGAGTTCCTTGCCATTCAGCGCAGCGATGGCTTTTTCCGCTTCGGAAGAATCCGCCATCTCGACGAAAGCGAAACCTCTGGAACGGCCGGTCTCGCGGTCGGTTACTACGCTAACCTGATCTATCTTGCCATGGGGCTCAAAAAGTGTCCGCAGCTCTGCTTCTGTTGTGCTGTGGGGGATATTGCCAACGAAAAGCTTCTTCATGTTATTCCTCTTCTTTTTTTCTTACATTATCGTGCAGAGCTTTGCGATCCACCAACTTGACGGGTCACTTTGCCAGCGGCTTTGATTTTTTTATCGTCCGCCGCCAAAGGAATTTTCTTTCCTGCGGCTTCCAGCAACTCCCGCGTCCGTATCCGGCGTTGAATATTCTGTTTTCGTTCCCGGTGAAAGCGCGATTTGTCTCCATTAATTTGCGACATTGTTTCCTGTCTGATTAAACCGCGAGCAAGTTGCGCCAGCCGGTCGAAGCGCGCAGCCTCTCTAATGAGACGAGTCTCCGATCACAGACCACGATGGCGGACAATGTCCCGGTAGCTGAGGCTCTATGGATTATACCCGCTTGTGCGCGCATTGAGAAATCATGCGTGGATAGGATTCAGTGGACTCCTCTTCGAGCTACCACAGCACCCGATCGGAATAACGGGAGCGGACAACTTGCGCTATCGTATGATTCGCTGTGCAATCAAAAAAAATGGGTGCAAGCTAAACGTATGACGCAAGAATCTCGGAGGCTACTTCGCACCGATAATATCCTCCTTATCCTGCTGTCATTGCTCTTTCTCACTTTGCATGTCGCGACCAGCGGCCATTACGGATTCCACCGCGATGAACTCGCCACTCTCGACGATGCACGCCACCTCCAGTGGGGGTTCGTCGCTTATCCGCCGATAACGCCCCTCATGGGCCGCGTCGGTCTCTCGCTTTTCGGTATCTCGATGATTGGGATCCGGCTTTTGCCCAACATTGCGCTGACTGTCGCGATATTCGTCTCCGGCCTCATGGCGCGCGAACTCGGTGGCCATCGCCGCGCTCAGATACTGACCGCGCTCGCTGTTGCCGTTGTCCCAATCGTCGTGATTCAAACCAATGTCCTTCAATATGTTTCGTTCGACTACCTCTGGGGAGTTCTGCTCACTTATTTCCTGATCCGCCTCATCAACTCAGAGAATCCTCGCTGGTGGATCGCCATCGGCGCCGTCATCGGTATCGGAATGATGACGAAGTACACCATGGCATTTTTCGCGGTTAGCTTGGTTGGCGCCATCCTGCTCACACCCATTCGCCGTCACTTGCTGACTCCATGGCCATGGATCGGCGTTGCTGTCTCGCTTCTGATCTTCCTTCCAAACTTTGCTTGGCAGATGCACCACGATTTTATTTCCCTCGAATTCCTCCGCCACATTCACGCCCGCGATGTTCGCTGGGGGCGCACGAAGGGCTTCTTACCTGAACAATTATTCGTCTGCAACAACGCTCTACTTCTTCCCCTGTCGTTTATGGGATTGTGGTTTTACTTTCGTAAGCGAAAATATCGTCTCCTCGGCTGGATGTTCGTCATAACCTTCGCATTATTCCTGATCGCGAAAGCCCGCCCCTACTACCTTGGTCCCATGTATCCAATGCTGATCGCGGCAGGCTGCGTGGTCTGGGAGAGATGGCCTTTCGTAGGGAAAGCCGCCCCCGGCTTTCCAGCGGAGCGAAGCTCTGCAATCATTAAAACTCGAACCAAACCCTCACCGGCAAT
>PNAR01000035.1 GCA_003169715.1 Acidobacteriaceae bacterium
CAGCTCATTCACCAGGGAACGAAGCTCATCCCATGCGATTTCATCGGCTTCTTTCAAACGTTGAACCCGCTGGGCAATCACCACGACCTGTTGATGTCGAATGTGTTCGCACAAGCGGAGGCGCTCGCATTCGGCAAGACTGCGGAGGAGGTCCGGGCGGAGGGAATACCTGAGTGGCTCATTCCGCACCGCACCTTCGAAGGCAATCGTCCGTCGAACGTCATTCTGGCGGAACGACTGACTCCTGAAACGCTAGGCAAACTGGTCGCGCTCTACGAGCACAGCGTGTTTACGCAGGGAACGATCTGGCAAATCGATTCGTTTGATCAGTGGGGCGTCGAGCTGGGTAAAGTTCTGGCTAATCGAATCATCCCGGAACTCGAGGCAGCCGAGGAGCCATTGCTGAAGCACGATAGCTCGACCAACGCGCTCATCCGGCGCTACCGCGGCCACAAGCTTGGAGCGCCACGAAATAAAAAAGACGACTAAGCGAGGATCTGTGAGTCTGAGGTCATTTTCGATTACGCCCATACCGCCCTTCCGGCTGGATCTCACAGTATGGGCACTTCGGCGACGTCCGGAGAATGCAATAGATCGCTGGGATGGGAGGATCTACCGGCGTGTTTTGATGATCGGCAGTCAAGCGGTGGAAGTGGCCGTACACCAGAGCGGCGATCCAGACGCGCCACAACTGGAAGTTAATGTGACCGGCTCACGTCTCTCCGCGCGGCAGGCAGACTTGGCAAGAGTGTTGCTAGAACGCATGCTTGGGGTGCATCAGGACTTGAAGCCTTTTTACAGGCTGGCAACGCGCGATCCAAGATTGCAGCCGTTAGTCGAAGAATTCCGCGGACTCAAGCCACCGCAATTTCCCACGATGTTCGAGGCAGTGGCCAATGGCATCGCATGCCAACAACTTTCGCTGCTGGTGGGAATTCTTCTGCTTAGCCGTCTGGCGAATAAATTCGGAGTTGTATCAGCAAACTCGAAGAATGCACCGCACGCGTTCCCTGATCCGGCAAATTTTTTCGGAGTGAGAGTGCCATCCTTGAAAGTTCTGGGGTTCAGCGCCAATAAATCGCAGGCTTTGATCAATGTCAGCTCCGCGATTCGTGATCGGCGCCTGGACCTGGAGTCGTTAGTTAAACTCGACAACCAGAGCGCGCTTGAACGCCTGGTGGAACTGAAAGGAGTAGGCCGCTGGACTGCGGAGTACGCTCTACTGCGAGGACTCGGGCGCCTGGATATCTTCCCGGGTGATGACGTTGGCGCCCGCAAGAAATTAGCGCATTTCTTGGGTAAGAGGAAACCCTTGGACTATGACGGAGTGCGCAGGGCCGTTGCCGGCTGGCAACCCTATGCGGGTTTGGTCTATTTCCACCTCTTGTTGGCGCGCATAGAGAAGGCCGGATGGCTTTCGTCTAATCATGCTCAGTGCGTTACTCAAGACGAGTTCACGCTCGCACAGCGAGAGTTGAGAACCGCTTAGTCGTAAGAAGAAAAGACTTGCAAGTGTCACAAGACCTAACAAATTTGACGAAAAGGAGACAATGCAATGAAAAGCACAATGGCAACGAACGCACGGCCCACCACTCAACCTACTATCTTTAAGCTCACAACAAGTGGCACTTTTGTCGAACGAACACGGCACATCTCCAACGCTATCGCTCGTCGCGCCTACGAGCTATTCGAAGCCCGAGGATCTGAGCCCGGCCATGACTGGGAGGACTGGTTTCACGCCGAGTCTGAGTTGCTGACTCCAATCCCGGCGACAGTCGTGGACACAGATGGAGGATTTACGGTCCGAGCCGAAGTCCCCGGTTTTACAGGCGAAAACGTGGAAGTGCGGGCCGAGCCACGGCGCCTGATCATCTACGCCAGGAAGCAAGAAACATCGAAACAAGAGAAGGAGAAAGCGCCCCTCCAGAGAGAAACGTCCAATGAGATTTTCCGCGTTCTCGATCTGCCTCACGAGATCGATCCGGACAATATGACGGCCACCATTAAAAACGAGGTACTGGAGGTCACTTTGCCAAAGGTCAATCCGGGCAAGAAGAGTACAGTCGGCGTCAAAGCTGCTTAAAGGTTGGATATTGGGTAAGAGCGGGAAAAGTCGTTTAAACCATTCTACTTCTGCCTATTGAAGATTAGCGATTGCCGTGCTCTGAACAAGCAGGATTTTAGCCGTGATCATCGTGGTAATGGGAGTCTCAGGATCGGGGAAAACAACCATCGGCACAATGCTTGCCGATGCGATCGGATGCTCATTCCTGGAGGGAGACTCGCTCCACTCCAAGCAGAACATCGAGAAGATGAGTCACGGTATTCCACTAAACGATTCTGATCGCGCCCCATGGCTAGCGGCCATTCATGCCCGACTTTTGGAATTTTTAAAGCGAAGAGAAAGCCTTGTCGTCGCATGCTCAGCTCTGGAGCAGCAATATCGTGAGGTCCTCGCCGATGGAGTTCCGATCACCTGGGTTTATCTCAAGGGATCAGAGGACCTCATTCGTTCACGCATGAAGCATCGGCCGAAGCACTTCATGAAGGCGAACATGCTTGCCAGCCAGTTCAAAGCGCTGGAAGAGCCAGATGACGCCATCGTCCTCGACATATCTCTTCCTTCCTCTGCCATCGTAGCGCAGATAGTGGCGCAGTTGCGGAGACCGAGGGCAACAATTCAAGGCCTTGCAGAAACCCAAGATGCTCACAAGAGGCGCGCACAGAGGTGAAAAGATACAAGTGT
>PNAR01000229.1 GCA_003169715.1 Acidobacteriaceae bacterium
GGGTCAGTTTCAATCCAAACTCACTTCGCAACCGGGAGCAGGGAGTGGCACCCCTGGGGTATTGGGTCAAAGTTGCGAAACCAATCAACCACGAAGGACACGAAGTTGCACGAAGGAAACTGTCGAAACTGGCCTTGGTGACCGTCGTGTCCTTCGTGGTTGATTGTTCTTCCGCTACCGAGGCAAACTGACCCACTACCAACGCTGCCGGAAGGGATGCTCGGGGGAATCGTCGGCTCCGAGCCGAGGGAATTTGGGAAAATCCGAGATCACGGACGGCCAAGAATCGCGGTAATCCTTGCGATAGTACAATCTTTGCATGGGCGGATTCATGGAGCCATCTCCTGCCCGGCGGGAGTCCATTTCGCGGCCGGTAATTCTCGGAATAGGGCTGGTGGTCGTGGCAGTCGCGCTTGTCGCTCTTCTGTTGCGGACGAAACCTAAACCGCCGAGACCTCCACAACCATACGTTGCGAACGTCAAAATCTCAGATTTGAAGATGGGCGAAGCACAAAATTTTGTGGGCGCCCACTTCACATATATTGATGGAATGGTTGGTAACACTGGCGACAAGACCATAACCCACATCTCTGTTCACGTAGTTTTTCATGACTCCATGGGCCAGGTTGCGCAAGCGGAAGATGTTCCGCTGTTTTTACTCGACAGGAGTGGCCCCTATCCTGACACGCGAGACTTGAGCAAGGTTCCGCTGACTGCCGGGCAAAGCAAAGAGTTCCGCCTCACTCTTGAGCATGTGAGCGCAGAATGGAATCGCGCCTACCCAGATATCAAAGTGGTGGACGTTTCGTTGAAGTAGGGACTTTTTTGATGAATGCATTCGCGGGCGAGGGCCCCGTTCGACTTCGCTCAGGGCAGGTCCGCGCCACACAATCTGATTCATGCCGGCAACGAAGCCAATTCGATTAACCGAGACCGTCAAGGCTGGGGGATGTGCGTCCAAATTAAGTCCCGCGATGCTGGATCGCGTGCTCGCGAAGTTGCCGAAGCAAACCGATCCCAACGTCCTGGTTGGTTTCGATCATGCTGACGATGCGGGGGTCTATCAAATCGGCCCTGACATGGCCCTGGTGCAAACGGTAGATTTCTTCACTCCCATGGTGGACGATCCATACACCTTCGGCCAGATTGCCGCCACCAACGCGCTTAGTGATGTGTACGCGATGGGTGGACGCCCCATCACGGCGCTAGCGCACGTTTGCTTTCCGGCAGATGGCGAGTTGGAGGTTCTGGGGCAGGTTTTGAGCGGGGGACTCTCCAAAATGATCGAAGCCGGGTGCGCTGTTATTGGCGGGCATAGCGTTCGCGACGACGAAATGAAATTTGGATATTCCGTCACCGGACTGATTGATCCCGGAAGAGTATTTTCCAATGCGGGCGCACAGCCCGGCGATCATCTTGTTTTCACGAAGGCGCTGGGGACGGGCGTGATCTGCACCGCGATTAAGAAACACAAAGCTGAGCCGGCGTGGGTGGAAGCGGCAATTCGCTCAATGACGACTCTGAACAAGAAGGCCGGGGAACTGATAGCCGCGAAGGGATATGCGGTGCATGCGATGACCGATGTTACAGGATTTGGATTCATTGCCCATGCTCGCGAAATTGCCATGGCGAGCGAGGTTTCGTTACATCTGTTTTCGGAATCTATTCCTGTGCTGCCGGGTGCGCTCGAATGCGTTCGCGCCGGAGACATTCCGGGCGGGCTGAAAGCCAACCGCGATTTTGCCGAATGCGTGGTTGGCTATGAGAGGGATATTCCTGAAGATTTCAAAGCGATCCTCTTTGATCCACAGACCGCAGGTGGCTTGCTGATCTCGATTGCGCCGGAAGAGTCTAAAGAATTTATTTTAGAATTGGAAGAGATGGGAATTCCGGCGCGCTACGTTGGGGATGTGACCGAATCCGGTAAGCCTCTGATCCGCATCTACTAACAGTGCGCTTCGGCGTTCTGTCTTTTTGTGAGGACGGGACCAGAAATCTTTTTCGGTACCAGCCGATACCCGTAGGCAGATATGCTCCGTTACCGTCGGCTGGCTCCTTCTCGTTGAAAGGGCCTTCAATGCTCCAGTCGTGGGGAAGGTCCAGGGTCTTCCATGCCGCATCGGAAAACCCAGGTTCCTGCGCACCTGCCGGGTCGCCTTTTATTAACTTCCAGGCCTGATCAAAATTCTCTCGAATTCTTGGCAAGGAATCTTGGCCGTCAGTCTGCGCTTCACTCAAACTCCAGGACGGGGAAACCGAGACCGGTGCCATTGCAGCAGCCTGCTTCAACAGTTCGCGGCGATTAACCACTCCGGCTCGCGTATCGTCGGTACCCATTCTCCCGCTCCTTCAGAATCGAGTGAACTTATCAAACGCGTTAATGACTGGCAGAGCATTTCCGTTTTCATCGAAAAAACTTCGAGAACCCAGGGTCCCGGTTACGGCGGGTTCCCACCAGAACACTCCTTTGCCGTGGCCGTCGGGAGTTTCCTGCACAATTCGATTTACTTCTTCCAGAAACTGCTTTTGACCTTCGGGGGATTCTGGAAACGGACCCGGCTTTGTCTTGTATTCTGCTGGCTTCCAGTTGTAAGCGGCCTCTACAACGAAGATGTCCTTCTTGTACCTTTCCGCTGTGAAGATCAGGTTTTCGCGCAGATCGTTCAGGCTTCCTTGCCACCAGGGATAATAAGACTGGCCGATCACGTCGTACTCGGCGCCATATGAATTGAGTTTGTCAAAAAAGTCTCTGGTTCTTATCTTGTCGCCGCCGCGGTCAATGTGAATCATGATCCGGGGACGCGGCGCATTTCCCGTTCCCGCATCCCGCAAGGGGATCTCTTAGATATGGTGGCTAGGGAGGGAGTTGAACCCCCGACGCCAGCCTTTTCAGAACCCATAGTACCAGTGTTTCCAACAACTTTAAGGGTTGCCGTGGGACTGCTAAGCACTGGAAAATACGGGCTGGAATTGTGGAGCGTTGGTGATTGCGAAGGGTGGGTTTTTGCGTCTATTCGCGGTACCGATTGCGAGGAGTGGGCCTCGCGTTGCTTTTCTGGAGATTTGAAATATTCGGTAGTGGGTCAGTTTCAATCCAAACTTATTTCGCAACCGGGAGCAGGTAGTGGCACCCTGGGGTATTGGGGTCAAGTTGCGAAAACAATCAACCGGACGCGAAGTTACACGAAGGAAACCGTCGAAACTGGCCTTCGTGACCCTTCGTGCCCGTCGCGGTCGATTGTTTTTCTGCTACCCAGGCAAACTGACCCACTGCCAACGGTTCCAGTCTCGCACTGGGTTGGAACCGTAGATTACAATTGCGAATAGACCTCCATCTTTGGGAAAGGGGCCTTGGGTGACACATTTCTCAGCCGCCTGGCCACATCTGTCACTGATTGCAATCATTGACATCCTATTGGTGGCGCTGGTTATCTATGAGTTCCTGGCGCTGATTCAAGGTACGCGCGCTTCGCTCATGCTAGTAGGGGTTGCCGCCGTGGGATTTGCCTTCTATTTTTCCCGCCTTGGTGAACTTACAACCTTAAATTGGCTGATAAGTACGTTGCTGCCCTATGGGGTGTTCGCTCTGATCGTGGTTTTCGCTCCAGAATTGCGGCAGGCGCTGACCCGCATGGGACGAAGGCTGACCCTCAGCCGTGTCCACACCGCCGAGGCCGACGCCTACGATGACATTGTTCTGGCGGCAAACTTGTTTTCTCAAAATCAAACTGGCGCGTTGATTGTGATTGAGCGCGAAATCGGCTTGCGGACATACATTGAAAGCGGCGTTCCCCTTGACGCGCATATTTCCTACGACTTGCTCGCCACAATTTTCAGGCCAAGCGCGCCTCTTCACGATGGCGCAGTGATCGTCCAGAAGGACCGGGTTGCGGCGGCGGCTTGCTTTCTTCCTCTCTCGATGAACCCAATTTTGTCCACACAACTCGGAACGCGGCACCGGGCAGGCATTGGAGTGACCGAGGAGACGGACGCCATTGCGGTGATTGTGTCGGAGGAGACGGGTAGCATCAGCCTAGCGGTTGGAGGAAATATCGAGCGCGATCTATCAGTGGAGGGATTACGTGAGCGTCTGGCCGGATTACTGCGACGCTACGTTCCGCAGTCAACGTTGCCCACGGTAATCACCGGTGAAAGCGAAGGCCTGAGTGAGGCCGAGGACATGGAGCCTCACCGTGCCGGGCTTCGGAAAAGTGATTCAGAACCGAAAGTGGGACGATAATGTCAGGTTCACTTCGCAGCCGGCTGACACAGAATCTAGGGTTGAAGATACTCTCGCTGGGCTTCGCGGTGGTGCTGTGGCTGGCGGTGGCACGTGACCCGCAAGCTGCGATTGCAGTCGAAGTACCCCTCGAGTTCGACAACATTCCACAAAATCTAGAAATCAGTTCGGAGAATATTCCACGAATCCAGATTCGGTTTCGCGGCCCAGAACACAGCATCAGGAGGCTGGAACCGGCGGACGTGTATGCCGGAATCGAGCTTGCGGGACAAAAAACTGGCGATCACACTTTCGACATTACTTCGCAACAAATCCACCACCCCGGCGGCCTTGAGGTGGTACAAGTAGTTCCGAGCCAGATTCATTTGAGTTTTGATACTCGCATGACGAAGCAGGTGGATGTGCGGCCACGGGTGATTGGAACTTTTGTGCAGGGGTACGGTATTGGCCGGGTTGTGACCAATCCTTTGAACGTCGGCGTAAGCGGGCCCCGAAGACGCGTTGAAGCCGTGGATGCGGCGATCACGGATCCGATTGACGTGAGCGGAGTGATGGATCACATCACCGTCGAGAGACATGCCTACGTATCCGATCCCTTGATTCAGGTTACTTATTCTGAACCGGTGCAGGTGACTGTTTATATCGAAAGAGAGCCGATCGAGAAAGAGCCCGCCCAGAGCGGCAAAAATTGACAATAAGCAGCATGCTTCCCAAGACAAGACAGTTGTTCGGCACCGACGGCATTCGTGGTGTCGCCGGCGAGTTTCCGCTCACGCCGGGGTGTACCTACCTTATCGGACGCGCCTTGGGCCACGATCTGACCGGGCGAAGGCCTCTTGCCAGGGTGGTGATCGGGCAAGACACCAGGGAGTCAAGCGCATGGATTGCGGACCGGATTGCTCACGGCCTGGCTTCCGCTGGCGTCGAAGTACAGAGCGCAGGTGTGATCACGACGCCTGGAATCGCTTTTCTGGCTCGCTCCAGGAAGTACAACGCTGGCGTGGTGATTTCCGCATCCCACAATCCGTGGACCGATAACGGAATCAAGATTTTTTCCGGCGACGGCTTTAAATTGCCCGACGCAGAAGAGCTCGCCATAGAGCGCGAGATTTTTTCGTTAGTCCGAGATTCAAAATTGTGCCTAGAGGAAACGAATGCCGTGGCGCCTACATTGCCCGGCGAGACCGGCCTACGCCGGGCCTACACGGATTGGTTGGTTAAGAATGTCCACACAGACTTGAACAGCCTGAAAGTTCTTATTGATTGTGCGAATGGCGCCGCAACTGCGGAAGCCCCGGCAGTATTCGCTGCCTGCGGCATACGAGCAACCTTTCTTAGCGACAAACCGAACGGCAGAAATATTAATGACGGTTGTGGCGCGCTTTATCCGCAAAATGTCGCGGCTGCTGTCGCCGAGAGCAATGGCTCGTACGATCTGGGAATAACGTTCGATGGGGACGCGGACCGGGTTCTCTTTAGCGATGAACGCGGCCGCGTCGTGAACGGTGATGGGATTTTGCTATTGGCCGCGCGAGACATGAAGTCCCGAAATATTTTGTCGGGCTCGACCGTTGTGGGTACGACCATGTCGAATATGGGCCTTGAGATCGCTTTGCGTAGGTTTGGGATTCAAATGCTACGTGCCAACGTGGGTGACAAATATGTACTGGAGGAGATGCTAAAGAGTGGGGCGATTCTGGGTGGCGAGCAGTCCGGCCACATGATTTTTCGCGATGGCGAAGCGACCACCGGAGATGGATTGCTGACCGCACTGCGCGTCATGGAGATCATGATCCGAAGTGGACAATCACTCTCGCAGCTAGTC
>PNAR01000502.1 GCA_003169715.1 Acidobacteriaceae bacterium
TTGAGTATCAATATCGAGCCCGCACGCAACCCAACCTCTTGATGTTCGGCTGTAAGGAAAGACGGCGCGGAAACTCTAATGCTGTAGAAGCCAGGCTGCAAGCCCCCAGACGAGTAAAACCCCTTCTCGTCAGTAAATACTTTCAAGCCTTGCATCGCAGAGCCGATGACTTCCACCACTGCCCCCATCTGGGGCGCACCCGCGGAACTGCGAACGTAGCCGGATATCGAGCCGGGCCTCTCCGCGGCACACGCCGGGAGCACAAGGCCGAAGGCAATAACAAAGCAGCCAAGCTTACGAAGCATGCAATCCCGCCCTTTCTGCTCGCCCCTACTCGACGGAGAATGTCGCCGAAGGGTCCACTGTTTGCTTTGACAGGTTGTCGTTCACTTTAATCTGAATCCGATAAATTCCCGGGAGAAGATTGGACGCCGAGAGCGTCTTCTCCAGCGTCATCTGGTCGCCAATGTTTCCCATATGCTCGGTAGATTCCACGGTATGGATCACGTTCTTGTTCGTCGCCGCGTCAACTACGTTGTATTCAATGGTGGCCGACGGTTTATGGGTCTTATCGTCGAGGCTTAGATTATATACCTGCATCCAGAAATTCAGCTTCTGGTTGCGCTTGAAACTAACGGGCTTGCCGTCTGAAGGAGCTACCCGCGGACGAACCTTCGTGGATCCAATCACAAAACTTCCCGTGCCCACATTTTTTGAAGCAACTGGCTCCATCTGGTCGGCCACAATGAGTGTCGAGGCATCAAGGCGGTCATCGGAAAAATCGGGCACCACCACGCCCTTGCTCCATGTCCCCTTGCGATCGCCGTTCACATCCTTCACCACGATGTCGAAACGATAGCGGCCGGGACGAAGCGGCAGCGCCTTCCAGTACACCGATGAATTTTCCGCCGACTTGGCCAGCAATTCCACCGGAACGTCCACTTGCACCGTATCCTCGAAAGTCTGGGCGGTGCGGCCGGCGACAGTAGTTACTCTGCCGAATATGTTCACAGTTCCAAGCTCGACGCCGTCCTTGTTCACGAACGTTATGTCCCGGTTTTTCATCTGGATCGTGATGGGAACCAGAACGGTGTCGCCCGTTATTTTAACGAAATCCGCCCGCACATCGAACGGCATCAGGTTGTATTTGATTCTCGTCTTTACTACTTCCTCAAGGTCTTTGAATTTCACCGGAGGCGGTGCGTTCAATTTCGAATATTGTTCCAGAATGTCGAATTCTTTGGTGTTCTGTTGACCGGGATCCATCGGATCCATGCCCGTGGTCATAATTCCGTTGTCTATCCGGTTCGCCTTCGAAGTCATGCCCATTTGCTCATAGATAGTAAGTCCGGCATTCGGGGTATGCAGTAAGGCGTCTTTCTCATTCTTATCCATTGTCATGTGGTAATCGCCACACATGCACGTGTCCACGAATTCGATTTCGACCTGTTCGCCTATTTCGTCAAGGTGGCGATAACGCCAGTCCTCGAACGGGAACGTAGAAGTCTCGCCGCCTCCTTCGTCAATCGGGCGTTGATAAGTTCCACCTGAAGGATGAGAATCAACCTCATCGGCAGGTCCAAACTTTATGTAAATGCGTCCGCGATCGGTCCGCCAGCCGGGGATGCCTGCGGCGAAATGGTCGTTTGCGTACTCGATCCGGCGGTAGTGCTCGTCCTTAAACTCGTTGTCCTCGCTGTCGGGGTTTGGATTGCGCCTTTGCCAGAAAGCCTCCATAAACTGATCGCGCTCTTCGTCATTGGAGAGCTGTTTGAACGCTTTCCGCTCTCCATCGGTAATGATGTAAACCACGTCCTCATCCAGCCACTTCTTATAGGTCTTACTTAACTCCTGGTTGAGGGATTTGGCATTCTGCTTTTTCTTCTTCTCGTTGATTGGGCGCTTTAGCGGGTCGCTCTGGGTCTCATCAGGATTCTGGCTCGATACTGTCGCCTCTTTTTGGGCATCTTGGCTATCCGGACTAGTTTGTTGCGCGGCAGCCACTATGCCAAAACTCATTAGTGGCGCGCAGAGGAACGATAAAATCAGGCGGTTTCGCCAGTATGACCGGAACATTCGGGGGTACTCCTTGGAAACAACTCTGGTAACACTGATTCTATGACTATCGGATGCGGCGACGCAAGGTATAGGTGCCTTGGATATTGCCAGATGAGACGGGCGAAGAGCCAATGATCATCCGAAAACGCCACCGGACGAGTTGAAAAGGTATAATTTTATCTCTTCCTCAGTTTCAGACCGTATCGCGGTTGGCCTAAACTGGGAACTTTCGGGTCGCTTCTGTCGTATCTCGAAATGTGCGTATCCCGGTTTCGTCCGTGATATGAAGAGTTGCATATATGCTTTACTGTTAAGTATATGGGATAGTTCGGGCGCAATGGACAAGCCAGCTAATACCGAATGAAGACTTGGAAGAAAATTTCAATTGCGGCAGGAATAATCGTCGCCCTTGCATGCATCGTGGGTTTCACCGTTCACCAGAGTCACAAAAACCTGGTCACGGTGCAAACTGGCAAGGCGGCGCGCGTTGATTTGGCGTCCGTGGTCAGCGCGTCGGGCGAGATCAAGCCGAAGACCTACGTGAATATCGGAGCCAACGCGTTTGGCAAAATCACCCACCTATATGTAAAGGAGGGCGATCGAGTCAAAAAAGGCCAGTTGCTTGCCCAGCTTGAGAATGTGCAATCTTCTGCTGATGTTAATGCAGACCGGGCATCCGTAGATGCTTCCAAAACCGACGCCATTGCCTCCGAAGCGGCGCTGAATACGGCGTTAGCGGACTTAAACCAGGCGAAAGCCACAGTTGAACGCGCCCGGCTTGACTGGAACAGGACGCAAGCCCTTTACAAGGACGCCCTGATCGCCAAACAAGACTACGACACCCAAAGGGCGACCTGGCAGACCGCTGAGGCGGGACTAGCGCAGTCAGAGGCAAAAGTTGCGCAGGCGAAGGCGGAGAAAGATTCTGCCGAGAAGCATATCTCGCTCGCTGGCGCAAATCTGACTCACGCGACCGACGTGCTGCAAAAAACAACTTATGCCGCCCCGTTTGATGGAATCATCACGAACCTTCCGGTCAGGGAGGGTGAAACCGTTGTTATCGGAATTCAGAATTCCCCGGGCAGCACGCTCATGACACTCTCAAACATGTCCGTTATCACCGCGGAAGTAGAAATGGATGAAACCGACATAGTGAGCGTGAAATTGGGCCAGCCAGCGGAAGTGAGCATAGACGCAATGCCGAACCAGGTATTTAAAGGAGTCGTCAGCGAAATCGGTGACAATGCAATCGTGCGCTCGACCGGCGTTGCCACGTCGCAAGAGACTACTGCAAACGAAGAAGCAAAGGACTTTAAGGTCGTGGTCACGCTTACCGATCCGCCACCCGACATTCGGCCGGGTTTGTCCACCACAGCCAAAATCACCACCGCCACCCGCAGCAATGCGCTGACAATACCCATTCAGGCGCTCACCGTGCGCCGTCCCGGGGACCTTGTCGAGAAAGGCCAGGAAAATGGATCGGTGCATGCCGCGTCGCCACAATCCGGCACAGAAGCGGCGAAAGATAGGGAGAACAAGGAGATTCAAGGCGTCTTCGTAATTCGGAATCACAAGGCTGAATTCGTTCCGGTGAATACGGGAATCGCCGGCACCACTAACATTGAAGTGCTCAGTGGCCTGAAAGAGGGCGACGAGATCGTTACCGGGAGCTACAAAGTGCTGCGGACGATGCGGCCGGGAGTCAATGTAAAGATAGATAATTCTGAGCCGAAGAGGGAAGACGAAAGCTAGAGAATTGATCCAGCGTGGCGCGGGCGCCCTCGCACCGCGAGTGATGACCGTCTAACCTTAGCTGAGCCAGTTCGTCAAAGTCTTAGATCGGAGCGGGTGAGTGTCCCCAGAAAGTCAGGAGAACAAAATGGCAACCGCAGAAATACTCAACATTCCAGGTCCCATCGTCGCAGCTCCGCCTGAATCCTGCATGATCGCCACCATTGACTTGTGGAAGACTTACGACATGGGATCGGAGCAGCAGGTGCACGCGCTGCGTGGAGTAAACCTGCAAATCCGCCGAAATGAATACGTCGCCATCATGGGCCCCTCGGGCTCCGGCAAATCAACCCTGATGAACTTGATCGGTTGCCTGGACTCCCCAAGCTCCGGCAAATATTGGCTGGCCGGCCGGCTGGTAAGCGAGCTCGACGACGACGAACTCGCCTACATCCGCAACAAGGAAATCGGTTTCGTCTTCCAGACCTTCAACCTCCTGCCTCGCGCCACGGCTCTCCACAATGTCGAGCTCCCTTTGATTTACAACGGCACCCCATCGGAAGATCGAATCGAAAAAGCCAAGAAAGCCCTCGAGCGCGTCGACCTTATGGATCGCATGAACCACAAGCCCAATGAGCTTTCCGGCGGTCAGCGCCAGCGCGTGGCCATCGCGCGCGCCCTCGTGAACTCCCCGTCCATCGTTCTGGCCGACGAACCCACCGGTAATCTTGATTCGAAAACCGGCGACGAAATCATGCTGTTGTTTCAGAACCTTCACGCCCAGGGCAACACCATCATCCTCGTCACCCACGAGCACGATATCGCCCAGAACGCGCACCGTATTATTTTTATTCGCGACGGAGAAATTGCTTCGGATGAAGCCGTAGTCAAGAACCGCGCGCCCCAGGTTTAGATTCTCTGCGGCTGTTTCGCCGCTTCTTCTCGCTTGCCAGTCTTTCAGTTTCTTTAGTGTGGATGAGCCGCCGTGTGCGACTCGATTTCCGCATAGGTTTGCGCCGCGCTTAAATATGTCTTCGAAAACCGGTCATGCCAGGTGAGCTCGTCCTCGTCCCACATCGCCCATAGAAAGCCCATAAAGCAGGTCCCCGCCGACAGCAGGTAGCCGCCACTGCGCAGCAACATTTGTCGCGGCGTGGGAGCGTCTCCAGAAAAGCTCACCACCTGCAGCCCGCGGCACATCATTCCCGATGTAGTTCCGCCGAACACCGTGAACAGCGTAAAATATTGCAGATACACCACCGCAAATATCGCCACGTATACCGCGGCGCTCATCTTGCTCAGCGTGAATTGTCCGCCTAGCGAGCTGAACAAAGCAAGAAACGCCCCGCACGCAAACAGCAGGCACGCCGCATCAATAATCCCCGCAATCCGCCGGCTTGCCAGCGGCGCAACAGGATATAAGCCCGTCGTTCTGCGCTCTTCCGTTTCGCTCCGCGTGCTTTCCGCGTCCTCGGGCATCGAAACGTCGATCACCATCCGTCCGTCGACAGGCCGCTCCGCCACGACGCGACCGATCGCAATCGTGAATGCGAAATCCTCTTCGCCGCTAACCGGTGGTTCCGCTACCGCTACGGCTACGTGTTCGTGAGTCACCGCCGCGATTGGCTCGGCGAATGGCAATCGCGATTGCGCGGCGTCGGGCGCCACCCTGCGGCGCCTCACGCGATAGGCTTCCACGCGGTTGGCCAGCTCGCCCCGCCACGTAGATTCCTGTTCGCGTTCGCTGGCAATTGGCGGCGCGCATTCGGACGCCATGTGAATGACGCCGCTCTCCGGACGCTGTTCAGCGCCGGCCGCCGAATTGGCGGACCACCGCGAAAGCACCGAAGCCCCTTCGGGCGTGCTTAGTTTATTTTGAAAAATGGGATCACAAAAACTGCAGGCCGATACGCCCGAAGGCAATACCGCGCCACACTGCAAGCAGGTCTTAGTCACCGGTTGTTTTTGCGCTGCGGACGCATCCACTCCGGCGAGGAGAGGAACGTCATGAGAATATCACGGGGAATTTA
>PNAR01000397.1 GCA_003169715.1 Acidobacteriaceae bacterium
ACTTCGAGCGACGCTTTGGCGTCGGGCGTGATCTTCACGATTCCGCGCTTGCCGGAAAGCGATGCCGCGACGTAGAGATTTCCGTCCGCATCGAAAGCCAGACCCTGCGGGCGGCCGAGGCCACGGAAGTAAACCGTCACGGCACCGTGAGGATCAACCCTGTAAACAGAATCGAAGCTGGAAGTCGTGGGTCCCGTCACGAAGAGATCGCCCTGCGGACCGACCGCCAAATGGTAAGCGGAAACACTGGCCTCGAGCGTAGCGAACACAAAAATCTGGCGGTCGCGCGCGATTTTGAAAATGGTGCCGCTGCGGTCTCCCACGTATAAATTCTCATTGCGATCGAAGGCGATGCCGGTTGCGACGCCCATCCCCTCCGCGTAGGAAGAAACGGTGCCGTTCGGAGCGACACGGTAAACGGTCCCGTCGAAACGCGACGACACATACATTTGTCCGGCGCGATCGAAGGCGATCGCCGTGGCATTCATCATCTCCGAAAGAAACGGCTTTACGTTGTAACTGGTGTCAATTTTGTAGATGGCCACCGGAACTTTTTGTCCGCGCGATCCTGAGAAAGTCACATAGATATTGCCTTCGGCATCGAGAGCGGGACTGGTTACCGGATGCAGATTCTCGGCAATGGGCGCGGCAATTCGAAGTTGTTGGGAATTGCTGGAATGTCCATTGGTGGAAACTATGACCGGACCCGAAGATGCACCTTGAGGCACGCGAGCCACCAGAAAATCATCGGAGCTGATGACAATGGAACCGTCCACTTCCCCGATTCGCACGCGTGGCTGGAGAAGCTCGTGCGGCCGCAATCCGTTTCCAACAATGCGCACCTCTCCGCCAGGAAGGGCAGCGCTGGGATGGAGTGCCTCGATGTGGGGATTTCCGTTTGCGTTTTTCTTTCCGGCCAGACGATCAGAGATTGCCATGACTTCCCTGTTTCCCAGACTAACAGCTTCTAGCGAAGCATGACCGTGAAATGCAGCAGCAACTGCATGACGAGCAATGCGTACAGTCCGGCGCCGACATCGTCAATTACGATTCCAAATCCTTCCGGCAACCGCTCAAGCATTCGTACCGGAGGCGGTTTCACAATATCGAACCCACGAAAAAGTATAAAGCCCACCAGCAGACATTTCCATGTAATCGGGACCGCAATCAAAGCAATGAGCTGGCCGGCGACTTCGTCAATTACCACGAACTGCGGGTCCTTTAAAGATGCTGCGCGCGCCACGCGAGTGGCTGCCGGAATTCCAATAGCGATGACGAGCAACGCAAGAACCGCCGTCCATAAAGGCTGAAACCCAACCGGGATGCGCGATCCTATCAGCCACCAAAGCGCAATCGTCGCTGCTGATCCCCAGCTTCCCGGCCCGGGGTGCAAATGCCCCATGCCGAAGAACGTTGCAAGCAAAGATGCCCAACGTGGAACGCGAGGTTGCAATGTGGGGGGCAATTGTGGGTCGTCGGCGTTGGCGCGCGTGTTTAGCGTCGCATCATTCTTCACTAATGTCATTCTTCGCTAATGTCATTGGATTCGGAATCGCGAGGCTCGTCGGAAGTATCCTCCACCCAAGTGCGGATCACGTATGCGCCGCTGGCCCATTTGCCGAGATCAATCGTGCGGCAGCGCTCACTGCAAAAAGGGAACTCGGGATCAGCGGCAGCCACAACG
This sequence comes from Acidobacteriaceae bacterium, assembly GCA_003169715.1. Taxonomy (GTDB): domain Bacteria; phylum Acidobacteriota; class Terriglobia; order Terriglobales; family Acidobacteriaceae; genus PALSA-188. Next base: position 1,685 of record PNAR01000397.1, read on the forward strand.
GTCTTGCAGGTTGGACAATGCAATTGAATGGTTCGCTTGCGTGCCATGTAGCTTTCCAAATTGATCTGACAAGCCGCCCGGAGTCTCCATCGGGTAGGGCCCACTACCCTCTTGTGCGCTATACAATCCTTGCGACCAAATCGTAGTGATGCGCTTCCACGATCTGGGCGCGATAAAATTCACCAGCTTCAGGAACGATTCCGTCTGGAACGTCGTTTATAAAAACTTTCCCATCAATCTCCGGGGCGTGCATTGCGGTACGTCCTTCGAGCAGCAAATCGCTTTCCTCGGACGTTCCTTCCAGCAGCAGATCAACCTCCGTGCCGACAAGAGCTTTCTTCTTGCGCTTGCTGATTCCGCGCTGGAGTTGCATCAAGTGCTTGCGCCGCTGCTCGATTTCACGATCCGATAGCTTTTCTCCCAGAACGTAAGCACCCGCACCCTCCTGATCGGAGTATCCGAAAGTTCCCATCCAATCGAATTGAGCTTCGCGAGTGAATTCACACAGGTCTTCGAAATCTTTTTCCGTCTCTCCAGGAAATCCAACGATGAACGAAGTTCGCAGCGTGACGTTAGGGATCGTGCGGCGCATCTTCTCAATCGAGCGCAGAAAAATGTCGGCTCCTCCGCCCCTCTTCATGCGTTTGAGCACCGGAGCCGCGGCATGTTGCAAAGGCACGTCCATGTAGGAGCAAATCTTGTCGTGGGTGGCAATCGTATCGAGCAGCCGCGCAGTAATCTTATTCGGATACGCGTATAGGAATCGAATCCACCGTAGGTCATCAATCGCGGCCAGCCGCTCGAGCAAAAGGGCAAGGCCGTCTTTCAACCCGAAGTCTTCGCCATAGCAGGTCGTGTCCTGGCCGATAAGTGTGATTTCGCGCACGCCAGACGCGGCGAGGCGATCCGCCTCGGCGATCACCGATTCAAATCGGCGGGACCGAAACTTACCGCGAAGCTGGGGAATGATGCAGAAAGCGCAAGGATGATCGCAGCCTTCGGCAATTTTGATGTACGCCGTGTATTTCGGCGTGGCGAGCACGCGCGGAGTCGCATCGTTGTAAAGATAATTTGGCAGGTCAGCGATTGCACCATCCCAAGTCTCGCGGGAGAAACGTCCCTTCGCGGCGCGCGCGTCGCCTTCCGGCCTTGAAGTCAGAATGTTGAACGGCGAAATCTGAACGTTTGAGTTCGGCGTTAACCCAGCTGCGGCAAGAATGCCTTCGAGTTCGCCTGTCCCGACCACCGCGTCCACTTCAGGAATGTTTTTGCGAATATCTCCACGAAAACGCTCGACCAGGCAGCCGGCAACTACGAGTTTGCGAGCGTTGCCGTTGCTCTTATGTCGCGCCATTTCTAAGATTGTGTCCACGGATTCCTGCTGGGCGCTGGCAATAAACGAACACGTGTTGACGACGATCACATCCGCGTCTTCTGCTCTGGGAACTAATTCAGCCCCTACCTGCGCCAGCATACCCATCATGACTTCGCTGTCCACGAGGTTTTTGGGACAGCCCAGGCTTACGAATCCCACGGTTGTGGGGCGGGTGGAAATTCGATCCCGAAATTCGGGGGCATCCATGCCGGAAGCAGTATGGGATTTAGCTGGCATGCTCCTTGTCATCTTATCATCGCGAATGGGATATGACGGCGATACGCCGGTAGCGGGCCAGTTTCAATCCAAACTCACTTCGTAACCGGGAGCAGGTAGTGGCACCCTGGGGTATTGGGTCAAGTTGCGAAACCCAATCAACCACGAAGGACACGAAGGGTCACGAAGGCCAGTTTCGACGGTTTCCTTCGTGCAACTTCGTGTCCTTCGTGGTTGATTGGTTTTCTGCCACCGAGGCAAACTGACCTACTACCCGATACGCCAATTCACGCACTCACTCAGTCCCAAATTTCGGATGCAATCTGCGGTAGTAAATCTGCGCCCCAATTCACTCATTCTTGAGCGCCAGATTCCGCTCTTGAGGGCTCATTTGATTCCACATGATCTGCACGTCCCGCTCCAGGCGCGTGTTGCGCGGATCTTCGTGCAACGCGCGGGCGAACCAGTGATAGGCAAGCGGCAGGTCGCGGTGGGCGCAATGGCCTGTGGCGTACATAGTCGCGAGAGTGCTTTGCGCTTTGGAGTTGTTGTTATTCGCAGACGTGGTCAGATATTGCTGGGCGCGGGCGCAATTCGATGCGACTCCGCCGGTGCCGTACAAATATTTTTGACCTTCAAGAAACATGCTGTCCTCGGCTGGATTCGGGCTGCTGGACACTACCGGCGAGGGTTTCGGTGATCGAACTCGGGATGCCAAAGGCTTCGAGAATTCAGGTTTCGCTGATGCACTCGTGGGCGGTGTGGTCTTCTCTGCCGAAGGTGAGGATGCCGCTTCAGGGGTCTTCTCCTCGGCAGAATTATCCGCCGTGTCGGAAGTCTTGTCTTCCGGCGATGCGCTCCCGGGATTTTGCGCACCCGAGGAAGTAGCGGCTGCCGCTGCACCCTTCGTGGCAGCATCGCTTGCCTCGGTCACATCCCCGACCCCGGTCTTCGGCTTCTCCGGCTGTTGTTGTGCCGCCACTGGTGGCGCAACTTCGGAGGGCATCGCGCCACCATTCTCTTCCGGCGAGCTTGACCCCGCTGTAGAGTTTGTTGAAGTTGATTGCGTCGCAGTATGCGAAGCCGACGAAGGCCATGGATACCCGGCTTTCCGCCAGTAAAATAGTCCGCCGCCGACAATCGCGAGTACCAACAGCGTGCCGACGATCTTACCCATGCGGCCCGGATGCGGTTCATCTTCTAACAGATACTCGACGCGGCGATCATCCCCGCTATCAGAAAGACCCAGGAACGATGGTCCGGTGACCGGAACAGGTGATCGTTGCCCATGAAAAGGTTCCTGCGGATACGATTCGTCTCGTGACTCCCGCGAATATCCACGTGCGGTTTGCTCTGCCTGAACTTTTTGTGCGGCGGCTAATTCCGCAATCAATGGTTCGACTGGCATTGGCTCCGGGGGAGGCAAATCATGTTCGCGGAGCCGTTGCGAAATAATATTTCCCTCCCTGGCTACATCCGCCTTCCGATCTTCCGCCGGTTGCTCTGGATCGCGAGGCCGCAAAGCGGCGCCGCACATTCCGCAAAAGCGGAATTG
>PNAR01000115.1 GCA_003169715.1 Acidobacteriaceae bacterium
AATTTGTTGGCCTCGCAAGAACGCGAGCAAGGAATAGTCGCAGCATTCGGCCGCTACAGTAGCACTAAGATCGAAAGGGCTCGCATTCTAGATGTCGGATGCGGAACTGGATTCTGGCTGCGCGAATTTGTGCGATGGGGAGCGCGTCCCGAAAATATTTCCGGAATTGATTTGCTGCCAGAGAGGATAGCGGAAGCACGAGTTCTGTGCCCGGCAGGCATTCGTCTTACATGTGCGAATGCCGAGAGATTGCAGTTTTCTGACGGCGCATTCGACGTAGTGCTTCAGTCCACTGTTTTCACTTCGATTCTCGACGAAGGCATGAAGATCGAAATCGCGCGGGAAATGCTTCGCGTGCTTCGCCCCAGTGGCATGATCGTGTGGTATGACTTCACCGTGGACAATCCCTGGAATCGAGATGTGCGCGGGATTCCAAGGCGCGAGATAAAGCGGCTGTTTCCGGAATGCCGGTTTGAATTTGAAAGACTGACGTTGGCGCCGCCCATCGGCCGACAGGTAGCGCGTGTCTCGACGTTTCTTTACCGCGCTCTTTCCGCTATCAGGCTATTCGACACACACTGTTTGGCCATCATTAAAAAAGCGTGCTAACGACAGACGCGGTCACCGAATCCCGCCTCAAGATTCCTTTTCACCGCAGTGCTATGGGGGAAGAAGAAGTGCAGGCGGTGAGTGACGTGATTCGCTCAGGTTGGCTCACGACGGGAGCGAAGACGCTCCAATTCGAGCGAGAATTTGCGCAATACATCGGCGCAGCCCACGCCATCGCAGTGTCGTCATGCACAGCGGCGATTCATCTTGCTCTGGACGCGATCGGGATTCAGCCGGGAGATGAAGTGCTTGTGCCTACAAATACGTTCACAGCCACGGCGGAAGTCGTGACTTACATGGGCGCACGACCCGTGCTTGTGGACATTGATGGAGGAACTTTAAACATAAGTACGAGTGACGCCGAGCAAAAGATCACGTCGCGCACGCGGGCGATTATTCCTGTTCATTTCTCCGGACTACCTTGCGATCTTGATGAAATTCATGCGTTGGCCAAGATTCATGACCTGCATGTTATAGAAGATGCGGCTCACGCGCTTCCATCCTCATATCGCGGAGGAAAAGTTGGAAAAATCAGCGAGCTCACCGCCTTCAGCTTTTACGCCACAAAGCCTTTGAGCACAGGCGAAGGCGGCATGATTACGACTGAGAACGATGCTTATGCGCGGCGACTTCGGCTGATGCGTCAGCATGGCATATCGCGCGATGCCTGGGAGCGCTATGGTGAAGAGGGTTCATGGCGCTACGAAGTACTGGAACCGGGATACAAATATAACTTCACAGATTTACAGGCTGCGCTGGGTGTCGTCCAGCTTGCAAAATGCGACGCCATGTTGCAAGCGCGCCGCCAAATTGCCGGAAAATACACGCAGGCGTTTCAGTCAATCGAAGCGGTCGAAACCCCCGTTACGCATACAGATCGCGAAAGCTCGTGGCACCTCTACGTACTGAGACTGCAAGCCGATCGGTTGCGAATCAATCGCAGCCAATTTATTGGCGAATTGGCGAAACGAGGGGTGCAGGCGAGCGTTCATTTTATTCCCCTTCATCTTCAGCCGGCTTATCAAAAGTTATTCGGCTACAAAGAAGGGGATTTGCCGGTCTCCGAACGAGAATATTGCCGCTGCCTTTCATTGCCGATTTATCCCACGATGAGCGAGACTGAAGTGCAGTACGTGATTTCGTCAGTCGGAGATGTCGTGGATATATTTGCCCGATCATAGGCATGATTTCTTCGCGAGGGGACCAGTCTTGTCTATTGCGCTGAACACCGAGGGTCGTTCTTCGGGCGGCCTCGCCCATGGCATGCCCGCAGGTCCGAGATTTTATCAGAGGAGGGGCAAACGTCTGTTTGACGTTTTCATATCCGGAATCGGGCTGTTGCTGTTGTCACCACTGCTTGTAGTAATCGCGACGCTGATCGGTCTGACCTCCCGGGGACCTGCGATTTATTTTCAAGAACGAGTAGGAAGGGGCGGCCGAACATTCTGGATCGCAAAATTCCGGTCCATGCGGAACAAAGCGGAACAATTCGGATCTCCGATCACGTCCCGGGGCGACGCGCGGATAACGGGTGTTGGAAGAATGTTGCGTTTTCTGAAGATTGATGAACTGCCGCAACTGTGGAACGTACTTAAGGGAGAAATGAGTTTGGTTGGACCGCGTCCCGAAATACCGCGCTATGTTCGTTGCTACAATGCCAGGCAAAAAAAGATCTTAACGGTGCGGCCAGGGATTACCGATCTTGCGTCCATTAAGTATAGGGACGAAGAGCGCTTACTTAGTCAGTCTTCGGATACGGAGAGCTTTTACGCGGACGTCGTACTGCCTCATAAGCTTGATCTAAGTTTGAGTGACCTTGAAAACGAATCTTTTCCCCATGATTTGTTATTGCTCGCAGGGACTGCGATGAGCATTTTCCGGCGCGGTACATCCACTTGCACTAGACCAAGCGGTTATTGAGCTGTTGGGACGGCGGATTGCGGAAAACTTATTGAGATTACATCTGCCGCGACGAACAGGACTCCCACATTCGTTTCGGCTTCGACCCGCTGACCATCTTTGAAGAATGGGTCGTACCTCCATTGCCGAATGGCGCGTGCTGCGGCTGCTGACAATACTTTATTTCCAGACAGAATTCTTACTTCGCGCACTCTCCCATCCGCGCCAATAACGGCGTTCAAGCTCACCTTCCCTCTGACTTTAGAGTCCGGGTAGTCGGGATATATAAGCTTTCGCGGCGGACCTGAGAATTGTATCCGCGGGGTCTCTCCCTGGAGTTTGCCTTCCTGAATACTTGTCAGGATCGGATTTTCTTTGCTTCGAATCTTAATTGTGCCGTCTTTAGTCGGCGTGTGTTTGATGGTGGATTGGATTGCTTGAGGCTCCAAAGACGAGATAATCGCAGCCGGTGTTTCGATGTGTAGCCTCGGCGCAGAAAGCGCCGCCTTTGATTGCGACGGCACACCCGTGGCTGACGGTGTGACGGCCTGATTGAGAGGTGGCTGAACTACAACTACAGAAGATGAGGGAACCGCAATTGGCGCTGTGGTTGTGTCGCTCTGACTAGCGACTTCGGTGTCTCCGCTTTCCGCAACCGGTGTTGGAGCGGTTACACTGGCCGCCCTTGAAGTCTGCGCCGATTGGAGCCGATGCCAGGCCGGTGTCGCGACCACAGCAAAGAGTCCTGCACTCACCAGCAGGAACGCGATCTGTGAACGACCGTGTCTCCGCGCCACGGGGGAAGGCTGACTCTTCGAACCCTCATCCAAATTCCCGCCCTCTTCATACAAGTGTGAAGAAGGAAAGGGAGCAAGAACTTCGGCAGGAACACATACCGTATCAGTGTGATCGTCGTGCGAGGTTGTTTCGGAAGACAGTGTAGTTGAAGACGACGGAATCTTCGCACCCTCTACCGTACCGATAACCTGCAAACTGTCTATTCCGCTCCGCAGACCGCGGGTGCCGCAACGCGGAAGCCTCTCCACGAGCTTGCGTTGCCGTGAGTTTAACGTTTTTAGCGGGAGGCTGTTGAAATGCCGAAATGTCCAGAGGAGGTAAAGTCGCTCCCAACCTGAGGGCTGGACGTAGACAGGACCATATTCAGTTTCTAATGCGACTATGCCGGATTCGAGTTTGTCCAAAAGCAAGGAATTCCCCCGCGCCGGGGGCACGCTACCCAAGTGTTTGCATATAGGGTGCCAATTTTGGGCGCCTATAAGTACTTGAAAGCAAATGCTCTGATCGCGGCAGAATAACCGCTTTTTTAGTTTCGCGCAAACATTTGCACACTTGTGCAAGGGGGATTGAATTTAATTGCTGGTAGTTCGGAAGCAACGAGAGAAAGTCATAAACCACAGAGGACACACGAAGGTGCACGAAGGAAGGCTTGCCATGATGCACCTTGGTGCCCTCCGTGGTCTGCTAGTCCAGGATGGGTAGATTGATCGTGAGCTGTACCAGAAAATCCAAGTGGGCGATTTGTTCCAAGGCCCTCTCTACCAGCGAGGTTTTGCAGGCCTCGAGGGTAATGACAAAAGGTAGACTGGATTTTGAGTAGCCGGGCTTCTGCAAAATCGAATCAATGTTGATTTCGCAATCAGACAGAATCTTCGCCAGGGCTGCGATGATTCCCGGACGATCGGCGATAGTGAATCGCAGGTAGTGTCTGGTTGTGAAGTCGGCGGTCACGCTCGGGGAAGCTTGCGGGCTGTCAACGAATCCTCTCGATTCACCATTGGATAATCCGGCAATCGCTATAATGTCCGAAACTACGGCCACCGCAGTAGGATTTCCTCCCGCGCCATGACCCGCGAAAACGGTTTCCCCACCGAAATTCCCGGTAGCCATCACAGAATTTTGGCCTCCTTCCACCCGGGCTAAGGGTGAGGAGAGTTTCACCAAAGCGGGCCGCACGGCCGCATACAGGTGGTCGCCATCGAGTTCGGCCCACGACACCTGACGAATAGTGCATCCCAGTTGACGGGCATATTCAAAATCAACAGCGCCAATAATTCTGATGGTTCCGCACGCAATCTCTTCTGTCGCGACATTGCTGCGCAATCCAATGCGGGTAAGAATTGTGAGCTTCGCGCGGGCGTCGAGGCCATCCACATCGTCACTCGCGTCAGCTTCGGCATAACCGAGTGTCTGCGCTTCGGCCAATGCCTCAGAAAAGGGGATGCCACGATTTTCAATTTGACTGAGAATGTAATTGCAAGTTCCGTTGAGAATGCCGTAAATCTTCGATAGCCGGTCGCCCGCCAGTCCTTCCTGCAATCCGGAGATTACGGGAACGCCGCCAGCAACGGACGCTCCGAAAGCAATGTGCCGCTTCGCCTGTCTTGCAATGTCCATTAATTCAGGGCCAGCGTGCGCGATCAGTTGCTTGTTCGCCGTGACTACGGATTTTCCGGAAGCCAGTGCCCGGCGAATCCAATCTCCTGCTGGATTGAGCCCGCCCATCAATTCGACCAGGACATCCACGTCCGCCGTCAAAACCTCTTCGATGTTTTCGGTCCAATGAACGTCAGCTGGAACCCAATCTACTTTTTTACGGGCGATGCCGCGGTTGTAAATGTGAGTCAAACGTAAACCATCGGTTCGGCGCTCGCACAAAATCTTTGCGACAGAGCGTCCCACGGTGCCAAAGCCGAGGAGGGCTACGCTAGTAATCTTTTCGTTGCGCGAAGTCTTAATGGCTGTGATCGGCGGTGTATTGGACACGTAGCTCATTTCTTTTTTCGGCGAATCGCTTTTCGGCGAACTCTGATTTGCTTTGCAGGCCGGGTGGAGATGCTCTTTGCACGCTTGCCAAGCCTTGCTCGGACTGGACGGAGGGGAAAGCTCGTTTCCACTTGATCTGTGGAACCTCGCTTCGGGTTGTTTCCATTCTGCCCGCTTATATCGTCATTTCCGTACTTGCCGAGCATTGCTCGGCTTGGACGGGCGAGGACACCCGTCCCTACGCGGTCCTTGGGAAAAAACCGCGTGTGCAACTGCTGCACTGCATGCGGGACGTCGCCCTCTTTGATTACAAAGCTAATGTTGATTTCAGAAGCGCCCTGCGAAATCATGCGCACGTTTACACCCGCCTCGGCAACAGTACTAAACACGCTAGCCGCAATTCCGGGACGGCCGCGTATGTCTTCTCCGACGAGGCAAACAATCGCTTGCTTTGCCTCGCAAGTAACGTCCGCGAGTTCTTTCAATTCGGCGAGCAATTCGGCGGGAAGGCGCCTGGTCTCCATGGTAAAAGACATGCTCACTTCCGAAATCGCCACAAGATCAACGGATGCGCCGTAGCGATCGAGCGCCTCAAAGACCGAGCGCAAAAACCCGTGAACCATGATTCCACGGGAGGCGACGACATTCACGATGCTCACGTTAGTCTTGGCGGTGATGGCGCGAAACATTTCGCGTCCCGGCGGCGCATGTGCAGTGATGCGCGTGCCTTTGCCGGACGGATTGCGCGAGTTCAGAACATAAACCGGAATATTTCGCTGCACCGCAGGCAATAGGGTTGCCGGATGAAGCACCTTGGCGCCGAAGTATGCGAGCTCAGCGGCCTCGTTGAAACTGATCCGCTGGATAGTACGAGCGTCTGGGCACAAACGCGGGTCCGTGGTCATCATGCCCTCGACATCGGTCCATATCTCGATGATTTTGGCGTCGAGTGCTGCACCCAGAATCGCGGCGGAGAAATCGGAACCACCGCGCCCCAGGGTTGTGGGAATCCCTTCAGCGGTGGCGGCGATGAATCCACCCATCACAGGAATTTTCCCGGCGGAAATTATTGGGCCGAGTTTCGCCTGCGAGCGTTTTCGAGTTTCGTCCATGAGAGGCCGCGCGGCGGTGTGGCTCGCGTCGGTAATCAAACATTCACGCGAATCCATCCAGACGACGTCCAAACCTCGCAGCGCAAAGGCGGCCGTGACGATCTCACTCGACAGCAATTCGCCAAATGAAAGCAGAGCATCGCTACTGCGATCAGAAAGTTCGTGGACGGCTGCGAGGCCGCGAGCGAATCCATCGAGTTGGGCGATTAATTTCTGGAGCCTGGGTGCGATGTCTTGGCAATGCCTTGCGCCGAGCAAATCGCCGGCAACCCGAAAGTGGCGTTCTTTAAGCGCGAGAACCAATTCAGCCGCCGACTTCGAATCACCCGACGAGGCTTTGTGACCAATGACGACTAGCTGGTCAGTAACCTTTGCCAGCGCACTCACTACGACCACAGGTTTTTGCTTTTGGCGGCTTCGCACGATCCGGGCGGCGCGGTCAATTGCATCCGCGTCTTGAACCGACGTCCCGCCGAACTTCATGATCAACATGAAAATGTCATCCTTGAGTGTATATCTCTCATCATCCTACATTTGGTGCTGAAAACAAAAAACCCACTCGCCTCATGTCTTTTGGCGGTGGGTTTCTTGAGCGTTCTGGGGAAATCCTTAGCTCATCTGCCACCATGCCAAAGAAAAATAATTCGTATTCTCGAGGTTATTGGTCGCATGGTATTGAAAAAATCTCGCGGCAAATGGCACGCGCTAAGCGGTCACTATACCCGAAACTTCACAGTTTCCTTGAATGCGAATTCCCGATACTTAGAATCCAAAAAACGAATTAGAGCCATTTTAATCACCTGACTACAGCGGGGCTTTGTTTAATCTCCGCCAAAGCGGCCATCTTGCGGCCATTTTTATTGGAGTTGTTGTTGCATTTCGCAAGTGCCAAAATATCCATCCTCGCTATCGAAATTCTGAATTGTACTCTGCCCATCAGACTGTAATAACTATAGTTAGGCATATTATCAGCCGAAGTGGTTTTGAGCGGCTTCGGGCTGAACCGGCACGCCAACCGCGTTACTTGTACGATCGTGATCTTGGAGATTCCCAGGAAGATGCAAAACCATCTTAAAAACGGATTGCCCCATGCCCAAGGGTTGTACGATCCAGCCCATGAGCATGACGCCTGCGGCATCGGATTCGTGGCCAGCCTGCGCTGTGAGAAGAGCCATGAAATCATCCGGCAAGGAATTCAGGTACTCATCAATCTGACGCACCGCGGCGCTTGCGGTTGCGATCCTGAAACCGGGGATGGCGCGGGAATTTTGATCCAGATTCCCCACAAATTTTTTACGCGGGAATGTTTGCAGCTAGGTTTTGAACTGCCATCGGAAGGTGAGTATGCAGTCGGCATGACGTTCCTGCCGGTGGAGAAGCATCAGCGACTGCAATGCGAAGGAATTCTTGAGCGCATTATTCGCGAAGAAGGATTGAGCGTTCTGGGATGGCGCGACACGCCCGTGGATGGCGATGCAATCGGGCGCGTGGCTCGCGCCTCCCAGCCATATATTCAGCAGATTTTTGTAGCTCGTCCGGAGAATATGGACGAGGACGCATTCGAGCGCAAACTCTACGTTGTTCGCAAGCGGGTGGAGCGGGAGGTAGCAGAGTCGGACATTGAGGGCAGGGAATTTTTCTATATTCCATCGTTGTCGGCTCGCACTATTGTTTACAAGGGTCTTCTGCTTGCGCCGCAAATCGAACATTTCTACAGCGAGCTTTCCGATCCCGACGCGATGAGTGCACTCTGCCTCGTGCACCAGCGTTTTTCGACAAACACTTTTCCCAGTTGGCAACTGGCACACCCATATCGTTACGTGGCCCACAATGGCGAAATCAATACGCTCAAGGGCAATGTGAATTGGATGCACGCCCGCCAATCCATTCTGGAATCGCCACTGTTCGGCGATGACATGAAAAAACTGTTCCCGATCATCGCGCCAGACGGCAGCGACTCTGCGAATTTTGATAACGCGGTCGAGCTTTTATTTCAGTCGGGACGGAGCCTGCCGCACGTGCTTGCCATGCTGATTCCTGAGGCGTGGTCAGGCAATCCTCACATCAAGCCGGAAAAACGCGCGTTCTACGAATATCACGC